>JASHWA010000573.1 GCA_030044325.1 Bryobacteraceae bacterium | reverse complement strand
ATTTTCTGCATAGCGATCCGCTCGAAAACCTGCCCATTCCGCGCTGGCTCGAGCCGGTCCGGCCGGAGGTGACCAGTTTCATTCACCAGCGCATGGTCGAGCTCGGCCAGCGCATCGGGCCGATGCTGAGCACCCTGGGGACACAGATTATTACGGGACTTCCCGCGGTATTGGGCGTCATTTTAATTCCGATTCTTGCCTTTTTCTTTCTAAAAGACGGCCCAATTATTCGCGATATGATTGTCGACAGTTTCGATTTGAACCGGCGCGAGCTGGTGGATAATATTTTTAATGATATTCACCTGCTATTAGTCCAGTATATTCGCGCGCTGGTGCTGCTGGCGCTGGCGACCTTCACATTTTACTCGCTTTTTTTGGGTTTGACCGGAGTACCGTTTCCGGTGCTGCTGGCGGGGGTCGCGGCCGCGCTCGAATTCATTCCCGCGCTGGGTCCGCTGGTCGCGGCCATTACGATAATCATAGTTGCCGCGGCAAACGGATATGCGCATATTTTTATTCTGATAGGATTTCTTATTATTTACCGGATTTTTCAGGATTATGTTCTGAATCCCTACCTGATGAGCGCGGGCGTGGAGCTGCATCCGCTGCTGGTGCTGTTCGGCGTGCTGGCGGGCGATCAGCTTCTGGGGATACCGGGAATGTTCTTTTCGGTTCCCGCGATGGCCGCGCTGCGGCTGGTGATCAACCGGCTGCGGCGGCGATGGAGGGGAACTTAGCGCGCGATGGTGAAAAAGGTTCGCCACAGCGTGTCGACCAGCGCGTGCGTGGTTGCCGACGCCATGAGGCTGCGATGTTTGCGGTACGCGGAGCCGTAGAACCAGCCGGCGACGGTCGCCAGGATCACGTAGCGCCAGTTGGGGAACGGGGCGTGGAGGATGTGGCTCAGGCCGAACAGGACCGAGGTGATCGCCTGGGAGGCGTAGCGCGACGCGAGCGAGCCTTCGAGTAGATTCTGAATCAGGCCGCGAAAAAACAGCTCTTCGGTGACGGCGATAAACATGAAAATGGTCACATAATCGAAGATAAATGGCTGGGGTCCGCGCCAGTGCGGATTCCATCCGATAAAACGCAGCGCGAAGCCGATGGGCGCGGCAAGCACGGCGAATCCGAGGAAATTCACGGCTGCGTCGCGCAGGATTGACATGGAAAAGACAAATTCATAGCCGGAATTGTCTGTACCACGGAAGATCAAAAAGCTCCAGGAGCCGACTCCGATCAGGAAAACGCGGGTCATGAAATCGAGATTCACGGGCTTGAGCCAGATTCCCGCGATCTGGCCGGTGAGGATGGGGATCATCAGCCACAACAGCACGACGAAATCCTGCCAGTTGAGTTTTTTGGGATTGGCAACGGGAGCGATGGCGAACATGGCGAGCGGGAGGGCGGCCAATGCGAAGAGTTTGGCGAACGCGATCCAGCGGAAGTCGCCGGTTCCGGCGCAATAGAGCGCGTAGGGGACCAAGAAGACGGCGAGGGTTGCGGCTGCGGCCTTGGGGCCATGCAATTTGGATTTGAACCAGGCTCGCGGCGCTTCGAATCCTGGTGCGAGATAGAGGCCGATGAGGAGGAGCCAGCACGCGTAGATCGACGCGCTTTCGAGCGGCGTGAGCGGATAGCGGCGCAGTTCGAGAAGGGCGTACCAGGCGAACAGGAGGGCCAGAGCGGCCCAGGTGGCGGCGAAACGGGACCACTTCATCAGTTCCCATTGTCGGCGTGAAAAGAACAGAGTGTGGGGTTGACGTTCCTGAGGGGGGTTGACGTTCGTGAGGGGAGTTGACGTTCCTCAGAAAAGGGGACAGACCGCTCTGTCCACTGATGAACGGTTCCCTCGGGTTGCGATTGTGAGGATTGGGGACAGAGTAGTCGGTCCCTTTTCTGAGCTACGGGATTTTTTCGGCGTGGCCGCGCGGGGGTGAATTGAGGTGCGCGTAGAAGGCGAGGTCTTCGCCGGTCAGGAACTTGGTGGCGAAGATGATCTGGCCGGTGTGCATGGAGAAATGCTCGACCACATGGAGCACGGCTTCGATCACGGTCACTTCGTAATTTTGAATGGTGCGGAACTCGCACAGGTTTTCGACGCGGAGGGTGCGGATGAGCGCAGCGGCTTCTTCTATGGTCAGCCGCAAGCGGCGCTTGAGCTCGCTTGGATCGATGCCGCCGCGCGCGGCGAATTCGCTGTCGCGCAGGCGGACGTCGGGCTCGCCGCCGGCGCCGTGAAGAATCCACTGGCGCACGTTGCCCATCAGGTGCAGCACCAGGTTGCCGACCGCGTTGGCGTTTTCGTTTCCGCGCGCCCAAACCTGATCGGGGGTGAGTTTGTCGAGGCAGATTTCGATGCGCGAGCAAAGCTGGACGAGCTTTTCGCTCGAAAAAGTGAGAACGATGGTTTCGAGGGACATTTTTCTTAGCCTAGCGAAGGTTCACCGGCGGCAATCTCCGCTGGATGCTTTCGCGCGTGGGCTCGAGCCACGGCGGGAGCTGGAGCGCGCGGCCGGGATCGGCTTCATCGATGAAAAATCCGGGGCCGTCGGTGGCGATTTCAAACAGCACGCCGCCGGGCTCGCGGAAATAGATGGAGCGAAAATAGCGGCGATCGATGACGCGGGTGACGCGCACTCCGTGGTCGATCAATTTGGCGCGCCATTCGAGCTGCGCGGCATCGCCGGAGACGCGAAAGGCGACGTGATGAACCATGCCGGCGCTCAATTTGGCGCGCTCGGCATCGGGCGCGGGGAGGATATCGATCACGGCGCCGTTGGCGCGCCAGCGGGTGCGCTCCCCTTCCCTGCCCGCGGCGTGGAATCCGAGGACGGCGGTTAGAAATTCCGCGGTTGGCTCGGGATCGGACTCGCGCAGAGTGACCGAATGCAGGCGCGTCGCGGCGCTCCCCGCCAACACCAATTCGAGCGCGAGGCCGGCGGGGTCACACAACTGAAACCACGGCTCATTGAATCGGGTGCCGGCCATCCGATCGGGAAGCGATTCGCGCGCAACGGCGAGTGCGACGCTGGAGATCTGGCCGGCGCCCGCGCGACCGGCGGGTGCGGTGGGCCAGGGAAAAAACGTGAGCAGGGTTCCGGGCGCGCCGCGCGCGTCGCCGAAATAAAAGTGATACGTGGCGGGATCGTCGAAATTGACGGTCTGCTTGATCAGTCGCAGGCCCAGGCTGCGCCGGTAGAAATCGAGATTGCGCTGCGGATCGCCCGCGAACGCCGTCACGTGATGGAAACCGAGGAGCACCTTTCCAGTTTGGCAAAATTGAATTTGTGTCGAAGATGCTCGAAGAGATTCTAGCGCAGCCGGCGGCGCTCGAGCGGACGCTCGCGCGCGGACTGCGCACGGCGGCGGCGCTCGCGCGGGTGATCGGGAAGCGCAGGCCGAAGCTGATCGTGCTCGCGGCGCGGGGGACTTCGGACAACGCGGCGCAGTTTGCGCGATACCTGCTGGAGATCACCACGGGGATTCCGGTTTCGCTCGCCGCGCCGTCGATTTTCACGCTATACGGCGCGCGCGTGGATGTGCGCGACGCGCTGGTGGTGGCGATTTCGCAATCGGGCGAATCGACGGATACCAACCTGGTGCTCGAGCGGGCACGCGAGGCGAAGGCGCTGACGGTGGGGATCACCAACGAGGCGCGGAGCACGCTGGCGCGCATCGCGGATCACGTTTTTCTGGTGCGCGCGGGGCGGGAGCGCAGCGTGGCGGCGACCAAGACCTATACGGGCCAGCTCATGCTGTGCTATCTGCTGGCGCAGGCGCTGGGCGCGACGATTCGCACGGACGACCTGCGGCGCGTCGCGGAATGGACCCAAGCCGCGCTGACGCTTGCGCCGGAGATCGCCGAGCGCACCGAGCGGTACCGCTTTATGGAGCGCGCGGTGGTGGTGGGGCGCGGACTCAATTACGCGAACGCCTTCGAATTCGCGCTGAAGCTGATGGAGACGTGCTATGTGCTGGCGGATCGTTTTTCGGCGGCGGATTTTCTGCACGGGCCGATCGCGATGGTGGAGCGGTCGTTTCCGGTATTTTTGTTCGCGCCGCCGGGGGTGACGTGGCTGGGGATGCGCGGAGTGATCCGGCGGCTTCAGGCGCTCAAAGCCGAGACGCTGATTATTACGGATGCGAGCCATGGAGCGGCAATCGCGATGGGATCTCCCACGTTGATTGTTCCAACGAAACTCGTTTCCACGAATGTTGTGCCGGCGGAGCTGTTCACGCCGATTCCGTACATCGTTCCCGCGCAACTTTTCGCGGCGCACCTGGCGGAGCGCAAGGGGCTGGACCCGGACCGGCCGCGGACGATCGAAAAGGTGACGCGGACGTTGTGAGGGCGGCGGGATTCAGGTTTGGCCGTATTCTTGCACGGATTCATGCGCGGGTGGGCGATTTCACCCAGATGTTGCATTCTGAAACGTTTTTGTAAAATGAAACAAGGCGTGGCCGATATCACAACCATGTTCGCTCCGCATCGGAATCTGAGCGATCAGATCAACCGGAACATCATCCGCAGCGAGATCGAAGGCGGCGTTTACCTGAAGGACCTGCCGCAGGAGAGCGAACTGGAAGTTGTGACACGCAATCGCGGCTACACGCTGAAAGTTCTGGGCGACGGGCAGGCGCTGATTTCGGGCCATCCGGAATTTTGCCCGGAGCCGGTGCTGGTGCGGATCAGCGGGTCGAACTGGGGCGGGTCGATGCTGAAAACGGCGTACCTGGGGCGCGGGATGCATCTCGAATACCGGCATCCGAAGTATCGGGGGCCGATTGTGACTTCGGCGATCGTGGATATCCGGCTGAAAGCCGCGTAGATCAAACTGCTGCCGAGATCGCGTCGAGGATGCGCTGCATTTGGCCGCGCGGATCGGGCGAGCGGGTGATTTCGCGCCCGATCACCAGGTAATCTGCGCCATCCGCCACAGCTTGGGCGGGCGTGGCGACGCGTTTTTGATCCTGCGCGGAGGCGCCCGCGGACCGGACTCCGGGGGTCACCAGAATGGCGCGCGG
>JASHWA010000572.1 GCA_030044325.1 Bryobacteraceae bacterium | reverse complement strand
CCGCGCTAGAATCGCGTGTGAATGAGCAAAGCCTTCGACCGGAAACTCGAAGCCCTCGAAGCCCTGCGCTCGGCTCCCGATGCGGCGCGATTTCGCAAAGCGCTTCTCGATCGCAGCAATTATTTCGTTTCGAAGGCCGCCGCGCTCGCCGCGCAGGTGGGGCTGGCGGAGCTGATCCCCGATCTCACCGCCGCATTCGACCGCTTCCTGACCGATCCGGTCAAAACCGATCCGCAGTGCCGGGCCAAGAACGCGATCGCGAAGGCGCTCAAGGATCTCGGCTACAACGAAGCGGATTTTTTTCTGCGCTCAATCAAATATTTTCAGCCGGAACCGGTGTGGGGACGAACGGAGGACACCGCCGCGACGCTGCGGGGAGCTTGCGCGCTCGCGCTGGTCACCTGCCCGCTGCCGCGCCTGGAAATTCTGGAGCAGCTCGCCGATCTGCTCGCCGCCGATCCGGCGAAAACGGTCCGCGCCGACGCCGCCCTCGCCATCGCGCAGCTTTCCGGCCCGGACAGCGCGCTGCTGCTGCGCTTCAAAGCGCTCGCGGGCGACCCCGAGCCGGAAGTGGTGGGCCAATGCCTCACCAGCCTTCTCGATATCTCCGCGGAATACATTCCGTTCGCCGCGCGTTTTCTCGATTCGGCCAATGCGGATGTGCCCATGGAAGCCGCGGCAGCCTTGGGCGGCTCGAACGATCCGCGCGCCGTTCAAGTTTTGATCGAGCGTTACCGCCGCGGCGCCGATGCGCAGCTCGCGCGCGCGATTCTGCTTTCGCTGGGCGGCTCGCGGCGCAGGGAAGCGGCCGATTTTCTCGTTTCGTTGATCCCCCAGGCTCCCTTCGACGACGCGGTTTTCGCGCTGCGCGCGCTGGCCGCGAGCCGTTTTCGCGAAGATTGCCGCCCGGAGGCCGAAAAAGCCCTCCGCGGCCGCAAGGATGCCCGATTACTCTCGATTTTCTGATCGGCGGCAGACCGGGTATTTATTGCACGCGCTCGCGCACGCGCTCGCGTGTGACCAGCTCGTCGAACACGGCCAGAACCTGCTTGCGGAAGTGATACACGCGCTGCAGTTTTTCACGCATCGCGAGCTCGTTGCGGTGCCTGCGCATCAGCTTATCCAGCAGCTTCTTGGGAACGTCGATATCGCGGCGCAGCGCTTCCGCCGAATGCCCGCGCAGGAATAATCCGTAAAACAGAGCCGCTTCCCGCTGCGGCGCCTGCGGGTCGATCTCTTCGCGATATGCGTTCGCCGGAGACATCAAAAACAGCAGTATAAACTCCAAAAGCGCAATGCGCAATAGCTCGCGCGAAGTCGTTGGAACGCGAATGCAATAAATAGATGAAACCTTTCGCCCGCCCTAGGCGGGACGCTCCCCGCTCGCAAGCCGCCCGTCGATTTCCTCGAAAATCGGGTCGCACTCCGCGGCCGACGCGGCGATGTAATCCGCGCCCGCGCTCCGCAGCCGTTCCGCCGCTTTCCGTTCCGCGGATTCGCGCGCTTCGGGCGTCAAATTTTCGAACTCCTCGCGCGACAGTCCCACTTCATTTCCCGTCCGCGTGATTCCGATGGTCCACATTCCCGCGTTGCGTCCCTCCGCGATATCGCTGGGCGTGTCGCCGATCTTCACGTACGCCCACAGCGGATAAACGCCCAGCTCGATCGCGTTGCGGTAACACATGAATGGCGCGGGACGGCCCGCTCCCGCATCCTCCGGCGTTACGCTCGCATCCGGCGAATAGCCCAGCCGGGCCGCGCCCGGAATCACCAGCTGGAGCAGCGCGCGCGTGTAACCCGTGGTCGATCCGATGCGCAGTCCCGCAGCTCTCCAGCGCGCAACCGCCTCCGGAATCCCTTCAATCGGCCGGCTGAATTCCTCGAGAATTTCCGCCTGTTTCGGCAGAAATTCCCGAAAAATCCGATCGACGTCGGATTCCTCCGGCGCCCGGCCGTGAACCCGCGACCATTCGCCTGCCACGCGATCATAGCCCGCGATCGCGCGAATGTGATCCTTCTTGAGCAATCCCATATCGCGCCGCGCTTCGGCCGCGCTGATCTCGACTCCGTTTTCGGCGAACACACGTTTCAACGCGGCTACCGGCGCGAGGCTCCCATGATCCACCGCGGTGCCCGCCCAATCCAGAATCACCGCCTTCACCTGAAACAGTTTCAACATGCGCCCATTGTATTCTGGGATTGTTGACCTGGCCAGCCGCGCTGCGCGCCCTCCGATCCCCCAACTACCGGCTGTTCTTCGCGGGCCAGAGCATTTCCCTGATGGGCACGTGGATGACGCGCATCGCCACCGCCTGGCTGGTCTATCGCCTCACCCACTCCGCCTTTCTGCTCGGCCTGGTGAGCTTCTCCGGCCAGATTCCCGCGTTTTTTCTGGCGCCGATCGCGGGCGTGTGGGTGGATCGCTGGGACCGCCACCGGACGCTCGTCTGGACCCAGACGCTGTCCATGCTGCAATCGTTCGCGCTGGCCGCCCTGGCGCTCACCGGGACCATTGAGATCTGGCCGCTGGCGCTGCTGGTGCTGGCGCAGGGGCTCATCAACGCGTTCGACATGCCGACGCGGCAGGCTTTCGTCATCGAAATGGTGGTCGATCGCGGATTGCTCGGCAACGCCATCGCGCTCAATTCGTCGATGGTCAACGGCGCGCGATTAGTCGGGCCCGCAATCGGCGGTCTGGTGATCGCCGCGGCCGGCGAAGGTTACTGCTTCCTGATCGACGGCATCAGCTACATCGCCGTGATCCTCTCGCTGCTCGCCATGCGCTTCGACCGCAAAGCCGCGCGCGGCCATGCCCAGCACGTCCTGCACGAGCTGCGCGAAGGCTGGAACTACATCCTTCAATCCGACCCCATCCGCTCCATCCTGTTATTTCTCGCGCTGATCAGCCTGATCGGCCCCTACACCGTCCTGATGCCGATCGTCGCCGGAACCATCTTGCACGGCAACGCGCACACGCTCGGATTTTTGATGGGAGCCTCGGGCGTGGGAGCTTTGATCAGCGCGATTACTCTCGCTCTGCGGCGCACGGTTCTGGGCCTCGGGCGCATGATCGCGATCTCGGCCGCGATGTTCGGCGCGGGACTGATCGGGCTTGGAATCTCGCGCATCACCTGGCTATCGATGCTGCTGATGCTGTTTGCCGGCTTTGGCCTGATGCAGCAGATGGCCGCGAGCAACACGATTCTGCAAACCATCGTCGAAGATCGCATGCGCGGGCGCGTGATGTCGTTTTACACCTTCTCGATTCTGGGCATCACGCCCATCGGGAGCATTCTCTCCGGAAGCTACGCCGCGCGCTTCGGCGCGCCGGCCGCGTTGATGACCGGCGGAGCATGCTGCGTGGCGGGCGCGGTGTGGTTCGCGCGAAAACTTCCCGAATTGCGCCGCCTGATCCGTCCCATCTATCAGCGCCTGGGAATTCTTCCCGAAGTCGCGGCGGGACTGGAGGCCGAAGCGGCACTCGACGTTCCACCGGAGCGATAAACTATTTCCGAAAAACGGCAGGCGTGGTCCGCATCGCCGCCCTCGCGCCCGAGCGCAGGAACGCGTTCACCTCTTCGAGCGATCCGAAAAATCCCGCAAACGATTTTTCGAGCTTGGCCGGCCGCGCCCGCGTCTGCCGGAAATCGCGATGGCTGAACTGCCCCGTGATGGCGATCACCGCCGCGCCCATCGGCCGGTACTCCTGCGTGCCTTCCGCCCATGCCAGCCGATTCTCGCGATCGAGCCACAATCCAAATCCCATTCACGTTCATGAACGGCCGATTTTATCTCGCGTGCTGCGCTCCGTGCGCCAGATTCTGGTAAACCCGTCCGCCCTTCATCACGAACACCGCCCGCGATGCCGCGTTCACGTCGCTCAGCGGATTGCCGTCGAAGGCGACGACATCCGCCTGCATCCCCGACGCGATCGACCCGATCTGGTCGTCCAGGTTCAGCGATTTGGCCGAAAGCGAGGTCACCGAAATCAGCGCGGCCATCGGATCCATGCCGCCGTCGCGCACTCGCACGATGAATTCGCGATAATTCTGGCCGTGCGCGCCCGCGGTCGCGTCGGTGCCGTAGATAATTTTCAGATCCTTGTGCTTGAGCGCGCGCTTGAACGTCTCGAGCACGATGGCCACGCCTTTTTCCATGAACGCGAAGCCTTCCTCGTTATAATTCCCGATCCCGAAATATTTGGGCTTATTTTCCAGGTAATTCTGCAAAACCAGCCCGATATTCGGATCATAATAGGTCCCGCGCTGCGCCATCAGGTCGAAAACCTCGTCGGTGATGTAGGCTCCATGCTCGATCGAGGTGCAGCCGGCGAGCGTGGACGCTTTGGCGGATTCGGCCGAATGCGCGTGCACGATGGTGCGCAAGCCCAGCGACCTGGCTTCGCCGCAGGTGGCGTCGATCTGCTCCTGCGTGAGCGTGATCTGGCCGCCTTCGCGAATGCTTTTCGAGGCGAAAACCTTGATAAAATCCGCGCCCTGCTGCTTGCGCTCGCGCACCACCTCGCGCATCTTCTGCGCATCGCCGGTGTGATCGTCGAGCGGCTGAAGCGAAGTGAGAATCCGCGGCCCCGGCATCAGGCCGCGCGCGATGGCGTCGCGCAGATCCTTATCCTCAAACGATCCGGGACTCTGGATGGTGGTGAACCCCGCGTCGAGCGTCGCCACGGCGTTTTCGGCGATATGCCAGGCGGCCTGCATCTGCGGCTCGCCGCGTCCGGAGGACCGGTTGTTGTTATCAAAGTGATAAACGATGTGCGCATGCGTGTCGATCCATCCCGGCGTAACCGTGAATTTGGTGAGATCGTAAGTGATCGCGCCCGCCGGCGCCGCCCCGCCCACGCGCGTGATCTTCGATCCTTCGATCACCACAATCGCGTTGTGCCGCGTTCCGCCTTTGCCGTCGTACATCGTCGAAGTCTTCAGCACGATGGGCTGCGCGCCGAGCGCAATCGAACACAATAGCGTCATCCAAATGGTCCGCATGGCTGCGGCATATTGTATCGCTTTCCTTCGCGGCGGGCGGGCGGCATCGCATTTGCGGCCGCTCGGCGCAATGCGATAATAGAAAACCAATGCGCTGTTCTGCGCGGTGAACAGCGCCGGGCCGCGCGATGGTGATGTTCTGGAGAACTCGAAAAGCGTGATTCATTTGTCCAGCGAAACCGGGGATCTCTTCACGCAAGCCTTCGCTTTTGCGCAGAAACAGGTGCGCAAACTGGTGGAAAAACATCCCGGATTTTATCCCCTGTACACGCAGAACGGCGCCTGGAAGCACGAAGGTCCGGCCTGGACGCACTGGTGCGACGGGTTCCTTCCGGGTATGATGTGGATGTTCTACAAGCATTCCCCCGCCGATTCCCCCGAAGCGAAATTCTGGCTGGACCACGCGGTCAAGTACACCAAGCCGCTGGAGCCCCGCAAGCACGATCAGGACGTCCACGATCTCGGGTTCCTGTTTCTGTCCACGTATTATCGCTGGTACCGGCTGACCAAAGATCCGGCGCTGCGCGACGTATTGATTGAAGCCGGCCGCACGCTGGCCTTGTGTTTCCAGGAAAAGGGCCAATATTTGCGTTCCTTCGTCGGGGAAAATTCCCTGATGATCGATGTGATGATGAACGTGGGCATTATTTTTTACGCCGCGCGCGAGACCGGCGACCGGCGCCTGCGCGACATCGCCGTCCGCCATTCGCTCACCACGCGCCGCGTGCTGGTGCGGGGCGACGGATCCACGGCGCATGAAGGCATTTTCGACACCGACACGGGCG
>JASHWA010000571.1 GCA_030044325.1 Bryobacteraceae bacterium | reverse complement strand
CGTGTCACGGATGGAGGAAGAGTTCGGTCGCGTATGGAGGCCGGCCAACGGAAAAACGGTGGCAAAATCAGCCTAAAATCGATGGGGACAGTGCTAGAGTGTCCCGCAGCAAAAAAACAATGTGAGTCGCGTCAGTCTGTCCCGACCGGGGTTTTCATGATACGCCAGAAGGTGCGGCACCAGATGGTCCATCCGATCAGTTGCACGAGATTCAACGACAGACCGGTCATGGCCATGGGGGTCGCTCCGCGCAGCAGGTAGCGGAAGCCGTACACCATCGAGGTACCCGCGACGACTACGCCTAGTCCAAGGCTCACCATCAAAACCTGAGCGTCGCGATGGCGCGAGGCGATGAGCTGAGCCCAGAGAATCAGGTTCATGGCCGACGCTCCGAAATTCAGGAACTGGCTGGTGTGGTTGAACCAATCCGATCTGGGGTAAGGATGGAAGGTCGGATGGAAGAGCACAAAGGGCAGGATCATCATCGCCAGGACCAGGGTTGCGAGAGAACGGCCGAACAGCACGCGGCGTCCGTTCGCCGACATATGGATCAATACGATCACCAGGACAAAGCGGAACAGGTCCACGATGACGTCGTTGGTCCAGTAGGCTCGGCTGTACCATAGCTGCGCGACCGTGCGGGTGGTGGTATCCGAGTATGCGGTTCCGCGGCAGAGCACGTCGGCGATGGTCAAGGCGGCCGTGGCGAACAGCTCCCAGGCGACATAGGCCAAAACCACCCAAAATTTGCGCATTGGACCTTGAAAAAGAAAGACGAAGACGAGCAGGAGGGCGAGCGCATTGAAGATACCGAGGCAGGGAGCCAACTGGTCGTAGATGGAGCTCATCATCCTGAATACTCATCGGCTGGATCTTATTAGACGAGGCGGAGGTTCGAGTATTGCTTCATTAACTGGAAATCGGCGCGGACGGATTTTATGGATTCGCCGCGCTGGTGGATTCTGGGGATTTCGGTTACGCCTAGCTGGCCGGTGGCGAGGTTGAGATATTCGATTTTTTGGGGGTCGATGCCCATGATGCGGCAGCAGGTGGCGTCGACGGCGGGGAGGTCGGAGCCCATCACCAGAACGCCGACGGGTTTGGGAGTTCCCTGAATGGGGCCGTTGCCTTCCATGCCGACGATTCCGTCGACGATGGCGAAGCTGCGGTGGAAGATGCGGTTGAGCTCGACGATGGAGCGCGGGATGCCGACCTGGTGCAGCTCGTTTTTGGGCCAGCCGTAGACGGAGCCGGGGACCAGGCCGAAGAAATTCTTCATGGAGAGCGTCGCGCCGGCCCAGTGATGGGTTTTCATTTTGGCGAGCGAGACGATCAGATCGGCGCGGAGGGCGGTGTTGGGCAGATAGATTTCGCCGCGATCGGCGAAACGCTCGACGGGAGTGACGTCGTCGCGATTGAGATCGACGAAGAGGGACTCGAATTTGGAAACGTCGACGTAGCGGGCCATTTCAGCCAGCGCGTAGGTGTCGCGGCGATGGCCGGGGCCTTCCCCGATTTTGACTTCGGCCGCGCCCAGCGTTTTGAAGACGTCGTAGGCGGCGGCGATGACGGCGACGTTGGTGTTGATGCAGGTGTGGGGGTCGAATTCGACCAGGTTGGGCTTGAGAAGAACTTTTTTGCCGGCGACATCCAGGCCGCAGGCGCGGACGCCTTCAAGAATTTTCGAGGCGAGATCTTCCGAATAAGAAGACGCTTTGACGATGGCGACCGGGGAGGGTCCGAAGGCGCGGCGCGGCGCGGGCTTGCCGCCTTCAAAGCCGGCGTATCCGGCGAGCAGGCTGGCTCCGGCGATGGGCAGAAATTCGCGGCGGGTCATGCCCGTCTCCTTGCGCTGGCTCATGCGGACGCTCCGGTTTTCAAAAGCGAAAGATTTCCGCCGGGCGCGCCCAGGGCTTCGATGGCGGTGATGAGGATGTCGGGTTTCAAGGGCGCGTTGTTATCGGGCGGCTCGATTTCGTGCAGGCGAAGCGCGAGCGTGAGCCAGGCGCGGGCCATGGGGGAAGGAGTTTCGGCGGCCCATTTTCTGGCGAGATCGAGCGAGTGGGCGATATCGGTGCGGCCCTGGAGCGCGATAAGCGCGATACCGGTGGTTTCGGGATAGGAGGGCTGATCGATGCCCAGAACCTTGGGAACGCCGAAGTTCCAGCCGCCGTCGGGGCAGCGGACGTCGATCAACTGGGCTTCTCCGGTGCCGATACGCTCGCGGGCGTGCTGGGAGGGTCGCGAGCGCTTGAGGGCGACGATCGAATGCGCGGTCGGCTCGACCCAGGAGGTTTCGCCGGGTTTCCAGGGCCAGGCTTTGAGGTCGAAGTTGCGCTCGGGATCGAAGATTTTGAGTTTCGCGGTGGTGTGCAGGGGAAAATCGTTTTCGACTCCCCAGGCATCGAGCAGCCAGCGGATGGCTTTTTCGGGATTTTCGCCGTGAGCGTTGGAGACGTTGACGCACAGCGCGGTGGCCCAGTTGGAAATGTCGACTTCGGCGGAGGGTTTAAAGGAGCCGTCGCGGCGCTGCCAGGATTTTAACAGCGACCAGGCGCGGCCGGAAGCCGGATCGCCGTGGAGGGCCAGCGCGGCCCAGGCGGTCGGCTCGATCCAGGACTGATTCGGCCGGGATTGTTTGGAGGGGAAATAGCCCCATCCGCCGTCGGGATTCTGCACGCGGCGAAGAAAATCGAGGCGTGCGGAGAGGAAAGACTCTGCCACATGGGGTCAATCGGCGGGATGGGGTGAGAACTTTAGTGGGGAGCGGGGTTTTAGACCGGGATTCCGATGCGCCAGAGGGCATAGGCGACGGCCTGGCGGAAATAGAGCCAGCGCTGGCGCCAGTCGTTGCGGGGGACTTCGGGGCGGGGGGAGCCGTAGACGCTCATGCCGTCGGACTGGAGCATGCGCTTGACGCGAAAAATGTGATAGCCGTCGCTGACCACGATGCAGGATTTCAGATTCAGGCGGTGCATGATTTCGGCGGCGGCGGTGGTGCTGTAGACGGTGGTGTCGCCTTGGGATTCGACCAGGATGGCTTCGGCGGGGACGTCGTGCTTGCTCAGATACGCGCGGGCGACTTCGCCTTCGCTGAAGACGGGATCGCCGCCCTTTCCACCGGTGGTGAGGATGCGCGGGGCAAGTCCCTGGTGATAGAGCCACAGGGCGTGATTGAGGCGGCGCTCGAGCACGGGCGAGGGACGGCCGCGATATTCGGCGGCGCCGAGCACGACGATCACGTCGGCGGGGCGGGCTTCATCGACGGTGGATTGGCGCTCGATTTTTCGGGCGATGGAGTACACCTCCGCGAACGCGCCGGCGGCGGCCAGCGCGACGACGAAAATCGCGAGCGTAAACAATCTGCGCCGCATTAGCTTTATAAGGTTGCGAAAAAAGGGGCCCTTTTTTCACGATCTCTCTATGCCAACATTGTAAACAGATGACAGAGAGCGTTTCGAGCGAGAAGAATCCGCTGCTCAAATCGGTGCGGCGCGCGGTGGCGCGGGGCGCGCTGACCGAGGACGGATGGGCGGTGTGCGAAGGGTTTCATCTGCTCGAAGAGGCGCTCGGCTCGAATTGCGAGATTGGCGCGGTGATTGTCGCCGAGCCGGTGAAAAACGCGGTTTCGACGCACGTGCGGGGGTTGAAGCGGACGCGCGTGATCGCGGTGCGGGAGCGGGTTTTCCGGGAGCTGGCTTCGACCGAGGCGACGCAGGGAGTGATCGCGCTGGTGCGTCCGCAGGAGTGGACGCTCGAGCAGTTGCTGCGCGGGAGGTCGCTCGTGGTGGTGCTCGATGGGGTGCAGGACCCGGGGAATGCGGGGGCGATCGTGCGGGCGGCGGAAGCGTTCGGGGCGAGCGGGGCGGCGTTTTTGAAGGGGACAGTGAGCCCGTACAATTCGAAAGCGCTGCGCGCTTCGGCGGGGTCGATTTTCCGGCTGCCGGTGGTGGCTGGGATCGATGAGGGGTTGTTGATCGCGGCGCTCGAGCAGAAGCGGATCGCGGTGTATGCGGCGATGCCGCGGGCGCAGAAGAGCATCGCGGATGCGAATTTTCAGGAAAAATGCGCGATGGTGATCGGCGGGGAGGGTCGCGGGGTGAATCCGGAGATCGCGGCGCGGGCGATGGGAGTCCGGGTGCCAACCAATGGGGTAGAGTCGCTGAACGCGGCGGTGGCGGCGGGGGTGATGTTGTACGAGGCGCGGCGGCAGAGGACGGCGGCTTGATTTTTTGGCTGCTGGCGGCGATGGCTCAATGGGCGCCGGTCGCCGGCGAGTGGCGATATTTCAAGTATTGGGGGGAGGACGGGAAGGCTCGGGCGGTGGAGCATTCTAATGAGCATCCGCGGGTGTATCGATTTTGGGGTCCGCCGGCGCCGGCGCGGACGGTTTGCGCGATCGAGAACCGGCCGGGGGTGTATTGGTTCACGCCGGATGGGCGCAGCTTGAAGGGAACGTTTCCGACGCCGAATCCGGGCGAGTTCAACGTCAGCGCGAGAGTGACGGGGATGCGCGGATTTGAGGCGACGGCGGCGTTTGGGGGGTCGGCCAAGCGGGTGGGAGCGGTGGAAACGCTGTATTTCGCGGACCGGGCGTGTTCGGATGGGAGCGTCGAATACGGGTTCACGCGCGATCTGGCGACGCCGAGCGTGCTGGCGTACTGGTCGACGTTCGCCAATTGCTCGAATGACGGGGCGAGTTTGTGCAGGAAGACGGATGATCCCGCGTTGGGGAGGGATTTTTCGAACGTGCAGCAGGAAAACGGCGGGACGAAGGTGGAGCACGGGTTTCGGATTTACGGGCTGGATTGGAATCGACGGTATACGTACAGAATGTTTGTGCAGGGCGGGGGGTTTCGAGTGGAGGTTTCGAGGGGTGGGAAGGTCGCGCGGTGCGCGGAGCGGGAAGGCGCGAAGCTGGGGGCGTGCGCGTTTGAGAAGCCGGTTGGCGCGTGGTTTCCGCTGGATAGGATTGGTTCGGGATACGTGATTGCGGGGACGCAGACGGCGGGGGAGCCGGGTGTTGCGCAGGGTTCGGCGTTTTCGGTGTCGGCGATTTCGGTCGCCAGGAACCAGGAATCGGGAATCAGATGAGTTTGTTTGATGCCGCGCCGATCGAGAATCTGGCGGGGCGTCCGCTTGCTGAGCGGATGCGGCCGGAGCGGCTGGAGGATTTCGTCGGGCAGGAGCATATTCTGGGGCCGGCGAAACCGCTGCGGGCGCAGATCGAGCGCGATGAATTATCGTCGCTGATTTTGTGGGGTCCGCCGGGGGTGGGGAAAACCACGCTGGCGCGGCTGATCGCGCGGGTGACGAAGGCGGATTTCATTCCTTTCAGCGCGGTGCTGGCGGGGATCAAGGAAATCAAGGCGGTGATGGCGGATGCCGAGCGGGCGCGGCGGATGGGGCGCAGGACGGTTCTGTTTATCGACGAGATTCATCGTTTCAACAAGGCGCAGCAGGACGCGTTTCTGCCGTACGTGGAGCGCGGCGACATTATTCTGATCGGCGCGACGACGGAGAATCCTTCG
>JASHWA010000570.1 GCA_030044325.1 Bryobacteraceae bacterium | reverse complement strand
GTCTGGAGATTTCCATCCGCGCCTAGCGAGAACGCGCGCGAGGCGAGCAGCTTGGGCTGATTCTGGCTGACGTCGCGAATGGTGAGATCGATTTTCGATCCCGCGTAGCCGCGCTGGTGAAAAGTGATCTTCGCCGCCAGACGCGAGCCTGAAAGCGCGCGCGGCGCGATCTCGGCGTCGTCGAGCTCGACGTCATGCTCCGCATGTTCGCGCCCGAAGCCGACGGTATGAACCGGTATGTGGCGGGCGCGCAGCGCGCTGATCGCGTCGGCATCGATTCCGCCGGTGTTGTCGTCGCCGTCGCTCAGCAGCACTACCGCGCCAACCGGCAGGTCCGAGGTTTCCCCGCTCAATTGCTTCAGGCTGTCGCCGATGCGCGTGGAGGGCGCTTCGGCCCGCAGCGAATTGAGATCGTCGATGCGCGCGACGCTTGCGTCCATGCGATAGAGATGCGTCTGGAAGGAACGCTTCAGGTTATCGAGAACGCCGTTTTGAAGGGATTTGACCGCCTGCGCTTCGCGCGTGGAGCCGTCTTCCGGGATCGCCATGCTGCGCGAATCGTCGATCACAATGGCGATGATGTTTTTCTGCGGCTGAAGCTGCGCGATGGTGATCGCGGGCTGCCACAGCAGCACCAGAATCACGGCGGCCATCAGAGTTTCCAGCGCCCAGATAATCCAGGCCCGCCAGGATCGCATGATGGGCGCGGCTTCCCTCATGCGCGAGCGGATCAGCCACGCGAGACCGATGCCCGCGACCGCGATGAGCAGCGCCAGCGCCCATTTGGGCCACGCTCCCAGAAGCGCGAAATCGCCGCGCGCATACACGGAACGCGGATATTTGAAAAAAAACTCGAACATATGCGCGTCGCGCGGGCCGCGGAGCTAATGGGTCACCGCGTAGGTAATGTAATTCAGGACGATGCGAAACGCAAGGCCGGAGAATTTTTCGGGATATTCGGGGCTATCGGCCCACTCCCACGCGTCGCCCAGGTGCATGTTGGCGCAGATGGCGACCATGATCCGGCCATGCTCGTCGCGGATCGCACGCCATTTGGGAACGTAGCCGTCCTTTTCATAGGTGCGGCCGGTGTTCACGTAGACTTCGCTGGGAATCTGGAATTTTTCGTTGATGTCATAGAGGACGTGGTAAATTTCGTCGGCGTCCTTCAGATCCTCGATGGGATAATCCGGCAGCACCATGCGCATGCCGGCCATGAAATGTTCCCAATCGTCGGTGCCGTGAAAATCGTCCACCATCAGAAAGCCGCCTTTTAGAAGATAATCGTGCAGGCGCTTGGCTTCTTCATCGGTGAAGGTCCAGGTGTTCACCTGGACCGCGTAAATCCACGGGTAATCGAAGACGTGATCGCTATCGAGATCGACCACGTTCAGCGGCGAGGGCGAATTGATGTGCGTCAGGCGCCGCAGCGCGATCAGGCAATCGTTGTCGGCCTTGGGATAATCGCGCGACCATCCGCCAAAAAAGCGCCGGTAGCCGTAGCTGCTGCCGCTCGCGTAACTCGAGGTGTATTGAAGGCGGGTCCAATAGAATTCCGACGGAACCCACGGGCCGCTTTGATAGTAGCGGCGTCCGTAGCCCTGAAAGTCGCCGAACTGCATCGCGAACAAACCTATGTTGAGCGCGAGCACGGCGTAGGTGATCGAGACGGGCCGCAACAGCTTCATAGGCAATCTGCCTCGCACGTCTTGCAGCATATCAGAAGCGGGCGAGGGTTGCCGGATTCGGGAACGGCAGCGTGGGACAGCCGGCGAAAACCGACCGGCTGTCCCACAGCGGCCGCTAAAAAAAGAAAATGACGTCGCTTGCGAACGTGAGTTGGCTGTGCCGGGTGCCGCTATCGTATGCGGGTATCGCGTAGGCGTGCTCCCAGCGGATCTCGGGCCGGAACAAAACGGTCGATCCCACCCAATGCCCCCATCCGATCAGATGCTCCGTGTACGGCGTCTTGAATCCGGTCCGCTGTCCGACGAAATCGTCGAAAAATTCGTTGCGGATGCTCAGGTAATCGTGCTTGGAAAGCTGCTTTTCGACGTAATTCACGATCGCGTATTCGGGCGCGAAGCAGGTGAGCGCGGTGACGTCCGCGCAGAAAGCTCCATTCGCGTTGGGTTCCAGGAGACTGGCCGCCGCGGGATTGTTCACGTTCGGCGTGTTTTTCTCGTACTGATACCAGGTTTCCGTGGCTGTGTGCCACGAGCCGTCTTTGGTGAACTTGTGATACCAGGTGAGATAGAACGCCTGGAGGTTGTTATACGCATAATTCCCTTTATTCAGCGAATTATCGCAGGCATAGACGTTATCGAGACCGGTGCGCCACGTATATCCGAGGCAGGCATTTAACGTAAGCTGCGCATCGCGCGTATCCCACGGCGCCACGTCATTTCCGGGCGATAAACCCACCTGCAACAACCAGTGATTGCCGAATTTCGTGGTCACGTTAATTCCGGTCTGCGTATATGCGTCGTACGTGTAGAGCAGGGAGTGACTATAGGTGTAATTATTCGGCGCAAGCTGAGCTTCGATATCGGGTAGCGAAATATATCTTCCCACGCGGATGTCCATGCCATCGGCGACCGGAACGTATAGGTCGAAATACGCCATAGGCAGGTCGAAGCCATTTTCCTGATTTTTTCCAAGAAGCTGATTGCTGAAGTATCCTTTGGCCGTAGTGAAGCGATAGTCGATCCCATATAGTCCCGCGATACGAAATCCCCAGTCGATGTGATCGGTCTGCACCGTGTCAGGCTGCCGCTCGATATATAACACTTCCTGGTCGAGCTCCGGGGTATTTCCGCGCTCGGCATAAGCTTCCGGATAAGTCGAATAGCCATGCTGTTGCGAGGTGCTGACATTGATGCCGCCGTTGAGCCAGCCGTAGATCTGAATTTTGTTTCGCTTCCACCAATCGCCACTCTTTCCGCCCCAGATGGCTTGCATCAAGGGACCCGATTGAGTCCACGGCTGCCCGATGGTCACCGATCCGCCGTACGGCCACACGGTAAACGGAAACGGAGGGCCCGCGACGGGCGCCGGATATCCGCGATATGCAGGCTCTGGCCCGCTTTGGGTGGTTCCGTTCCAGTCGTCGTAATAGGCCTGGAAAAGTCGGGCGAAAAAGCTGGAACTGGAGACGGCCGCCGTTGTATCCGGCGGGTCCGGCGGCGCGGCTCCATCCT
>JASHWA010000569.1 GCA_030044325.1 Bryobacteraceae bacterium | reverse complement strand
ACGCTGAAACCGACGAGCGTGAAGGCGAGCATCGCGAGCCAGCGGCTGATGACGAAGCCGCCGAGCAGCGGAACGGATTCCTCCCAGGGCATCACGAAGACGAAGATCCACAGGACTCCGAAGGCGAGCCGGCCGAGACCGGTATCGCCGGCGGGAATCGCGCGGGGGGGCTGCGGGGGCGCTTCACAGGCCGGAGCCGAATGGGACAGAGCTACCGCCATCTCAAGTGCAGAAACGTTTCGTTTCGGTCCTCGCGATAAAGAGAAAGTGCACGGCGGGTTCCGCTCGGTGTGGTTCAGGGAAAGGCCGGACGGCGTGCCGCTCCCTTTGGCCGCGGTTGGGACAAGCGGCTGATTCTATTCACGGGCGGGGCAGCGGGAGGCGGCGAGGGCTGATGTGTTCGAGACGGATGGGGAGGGGCGGGGACGGCGCGCGGATTCGCTGATGGAGAACGCCGATTCCGTCGGCGTATATACTATCCATGATGGTGCGAAGTACGATTTTCCTTTTCGCGGCGTCGTTTTTGGGCGCCCAGAGTGTTGTGGATACGGGGCGCGAATTGTATCGCGCGAACTGCTACGTCTGCCACGGGCAGGATGGCGACCAGGTGCCGGGGGTGAACTTCCGGGTGGGAATCCGGCGCGCGTCGAGCGACGAAGAGGTTTCAAAGATCATCGCCGGAGGGATTCCGGGAACGGGCATGCCGCCGACCAATCTGGCGGAGCCGCAGCGGAGGGCGCTGGTCGAGTATCTGCGGTCGATGCATCCGACGGCGGGCGGGTCGAAAGCTCCGGGGGACGCGATGCGCGGGAAGGCGATTTTCGAGGGCAAGGGCGGGTGCGTGAACTGCCATCGCGCGGCGGGAACGGGGTCGCACTTCGGGCCGGATCTGGACGGGCTGGGCGCAACCAAACAGGCCGCGTATCTGGAAGAGAAGATCCTCGATCCGGCGCGCGACGTTTCGGCGCAGAATCGCATGGTGACGGTGGTGATGAGCGACGGCAGCGCGGTCACGGGCCGGCGGCTCAACGAAGACACGCACACCATCCAGTTGATCGATCAGAAGGAGCGGCTGATTTCGGTTTCAAAATCGGACGTTCAGCGCTACACGCTGCTCACGACGACGCCGATGCCCGCGTACCAGGGGCGGCTGAGCGAGGCGGAAGTCGCCGACGTGGTCAGTTTTTTGCTTTCTCTCAGGGGCCAGTGATGAAAAAATTTCTGTTGATTGCGATCCCGATGATTTTGCGCGCGCAGGCGCCGGTGACCGATGAGCGGCTGCTGCATTCCGATAACGAGCCGCAGAACTGGCTGCATTATTCGGGGGATTATTCGGGCGAGCGGTACAGCCTGCTCGACAAGATCAACACGTCGAATGTGAAGAACCTGGAGTTGAAGTGGGTTTTCCAGGCGCGCTCGCTCGAAAAATTCGAAGCGACGCCGCTGGTGGCCGACGGCGTGATGTATTTCACCGAGGCGCCCAATCATGTTTACGCGGTGGACGCGAAAACCGGGCGCGAATTCTGGGATTACGAATACCGGCCGTCGCGCGACGCGCGGGTGTGCTGCGGATCGGTGAATCGCGGCGTGGCGATTTTGGGCGAGACGGTGTACATGGGAACCATCGACGGGCGGCTGATCGCGATCGACGCGAAAAGCGGCCGGCCCAACTGGAATATCGCGGTGGGAGATCCCAAGCTAGGCTACGCGATCACGCATGCGCCGCTGATCGTCAAAGACAAGGTGATTGTCGGCGTGGCGGGCGGCGAATACGGGATTCGCGGATTCATCGCGGCGTATGACGCGCATACGGGAAAAGAGGCGTGGAAATTCTATACCGTCGCGGGTCCGGAAGATCCGCAGGCGATGAAGACGTGGGCGGGCGATTCCTGGCAGCACGGCGGGGCGCCGGCGTGGCTGACGGGAAGTTATGATCCGGCGCTGAACCTGGTTTATTGGGGGACGGGAAATCCGGGGCCGGACTGGAACGGCGACAGCCGCGGGGGCGACAATCTGTACAGCGATAGCGCGGTCGCGCTGGATGCGGATACGGGGCAATTGAAATGGCATTTTCAATTCACGCCGCACGATGAATACGATTACGACGCGGTGCAGATTCCGGTTCTGGTGGACGATACCTGGAAAGGGCAACCGCGCAAGCTGCTGATGTGGGCGAATCGCAACGGATTTTTCTACGTTTTCGATCGCGTGACGGGAAAGTTTCTTTCCGGGTCGGCGTTCACGAAGGTGAATTGGGCGACGGGGCTCGATGAAAGCGGGCGGCCGATGCGGGCGCCGGATATGAGTCCCACGCCGGAAGGAAAATTGATTTATCCCAATTTGTTCGGCGGAACGAACTGGTATTCGCCGTCGTACAGTCCGCGGACGCATCTGTTTTATATTCCGAGCTGGCAGGATTCCAACATGAATATGGCGAAGATGCCGGCGGAATTCGAGCCGGGGCAGCGCTACACGGGGGGAGTTCCGCGAGCGACGAATATGCGGCGCGGATCGCGCAACACGCCGGACGAAAATTCGGCCTACGGGGCGGTGCTGGGGATCGATCCGCAGACGGGCGAGAAGCGCTTCGAATTCAAGATGGACGACGTGATGGACGGAGGGATTTTGACCACCGCGTCGGATCTTCTGTTCACGGGCGGGCGCGAGGGGTATTTTTACGCGCTGGATGCGAGGAATGGAAAAGAGTTGTGGCGCGCGAGCCTGGGCGGGAGCGTGGAAGCTGCGCCGATCACGTTCAGCGTGGATGGAAAGCAGTACGTGGCGATCGCGGCGGGGCACGCGCTGTTCACTTTCGCGCTGCGGGAGCAATGAGTGGGCCGGCCTAGCGGCCGGGACGGACGGCTGGCCGCTCCCTTTGGTCGCGGTTCAATCGCGCGGAATGATTTTGGCTAATTGATTCCCGGGGCGGTCTGCGAGAATCATGTAGGTGACCAGGGCGGCGCCTACTTCGCGGCCTTGATCGTTGGTGAGATGCACGGATCCGACGCAGATGGTCGCGCCGACGCGGACGAGTTTCGCACGGGCGAAGACGCGGCCCGCGGTAACGGGACGAAAATAGTTGATCTTCATCTCGACCGTGGTGATGGGGCGGGAGCCGGCGAAGTGACGTTGCAGGGAGATCCCCACGGCGGCGTCGGCGAGGGTGGCGAAAACGCCGCCGTGCATTCCGCCCGCGGCGTTTTGGAGATCCGGGCGCATGGCGCAGGCAACAGTGACGCCATCCTTGTGGACGCGCATCACGCGCATTCCGATCAGGCGGTTGAACCACAACCGGGTTTCGAGGAATTTATTGAGCTGGCGTAACGTGAGAGGCTTGTGGCTCATGCGAGCCACGAGTATAGCAAGCCGGTTTTACTTTCTGTGAGGCAGCGGCTTTGGACTGACTGGCGCCGGGGCCGAAGGTCAGACTTTCGACCTGAGCGGTGGCATAGGCGGCGGGGCCCACGATTCCGGCGGGCGCATCGGCCTGGAACCAGATCTGGTCCCTGGTGGCGCCCAGAAATTCGCCGGTGAGCATGCGCCCGTCGCGCAATCTCAAAATATCGGCATGGGCCGTCCCGATCGCAATCAGTCCGGCCATCACCAGCAGGATGGACTTCATGACGCAGGGGAGGGAGCAATCGCGGGGCCAGGGTGGTGCGGCTTAAGTAGCTCGCGGCATTGGCCAGTGGCCGGCCGAGCCCAGTAAGAATTCCGGCGAGGAGTGGACTGCCCCGGAAAAATGCTCCCGTGAAATCCCCGATTCGCTAAGAGATTTTCCTGTTGCGTGACGCTAATTCGGATCGTCTAACTTAATTGCCGCGGCCCTTCGCGAGCAACGTTTCGATCTTATGGACGAGTTCGGCGAGTTCGACCGGTTTGGGCTCGTATTCGTCGCAGCCGGCGGCGAGCGCGCGGGCGCGATCGGCGGGAAGAGTGTGGGCGGTGAGCGCGATCACGGGGATGCGGGAGGTATCGGGCCTTCTGCGCAACTCGCGCGTGGCTTCCCAGCCGTCGATTCCGGGCAGCGTCATATCCATGAGGATGACGTCGGGACGCTCGCGAGAAGCCATGGAGATCGCCTGGTTTCCGTCCACTGCCATCACAATCTGGTAGCCGCTTTTGCGCAGGCGCCGCGACAGCAGATCGCGGCTGATCTCGTTATCCTCGACGAGCAGAATTTTCGCCATCGAAACACACGTTCACGTTTCTCTGTTAGCAAACCTGGGGCCGCTCTATGAGCCACGCATCCGTCGTCAAACCGCGATTAGCAAAACCTCCGATCCGAAAGCGTGTCCAGAGATCGGTTTTGAACAAGCCCGCGCCCAAAGGCGGTGCGCATCTGCGCATTCTGCGCCACCGGCTGCTGACGCCGCTCAATCACATCATCGGTTACGCGGAGATGCTGCTCGAAGAGGCGCCGAAATCAGGATACAGCAGCGCGGGGCAGCATCTCAAACGAATTCGCGAAACGGCGCGGGAACTGGCGCGCTTTATCCACGCGAATCTGGTTCCGCGGCACGGAAAGAGCGCGGAAAAACTGCTGGCCGGCGTGCGCTTCGACCTGGCGGCGCGGCTGCACACGATTCTTCAGGCGGTGGGTGCCATCACCAGCGATCCGCTGGCGCCCGAGGGCGAGGACGTCATGAAGATCGGCCGCGCGGCGACGGAGCTTCTGGGGCTGGTTCACGCGGGCGCCGGCGAAGCGGAAAGCGCGGCGCCGATCCAGCGCACGCGGCGCGGGGCGTTCAAGAAGGCCGAGCCGGGGCGCATTCTGATTGTCGATGACAACCGGGCGAATCGGGAACTGCTGGCGCGGCGGTTGCGGCGCCATGGTCATCACGTGACGGAAGCGCCGAGCGGGGCCGAAGCGCTGGAACTGCTGACCGGGACGGCTCAGGACGTGGTCGTGCTGGACCTGCTGATGCCCAAGCTGAACGGCTTCCAGGTGCTCGAAAAGATCAAAGCCGATCCGGCGCTCAAGGAAATTCCGGTGATCGTGGTGTCGGCGCTCGACGAGATCCCGGGGGTGGTGCGCTCGCTGGAGATCGGCGCGGAGGATTACCTGTTCAAACCGATCGATCCGGTGCTGCTGGCGGCGCGGGTGGCTTCTTCGGTGGAAAAGAAGCGGCTGCGCGATCTGGAGAAGCGCCGGGCGGCGGATCTCGAGCAGGCGCTGGAGCGGGTCCGGCTGAGCGAGGAGCGGCTGCGGCTGGCGCTCAAGGCCGGTCGCGCGCGCATGTGGGAGTGGGACCTGGAGCGGGATCGCGTCGACGACGGGGGTGAGCGCACGCTCGAAGAAGCGCTCGAGCGAATTCACGCGGACGATCGCGAGCGCGTGCGGGAGCGGCTGTTCCACGCGGTGGAGCAGCGCACGGAATTTCACGAGGAGATGCGGGTGGCGGCGCGCGGGGGCGGGGTGAGCTGGGTCGAGTCGCTCGCAAGGCTGGATTTCAATTCCGCGGGGAGAGCCGCGCGGATGATCGGGATCACGCGCGACATCACGCGGCGCAAGCAGATAGAAGAGGACCTGCGGCGGTCGAAGCAGGACTTCCAGCGGTTCGCCGTGGCGGCGTCGCACGATCTGCAGGAGCCGCTGCGCGCGGTTTCGAGCAAACTGGAGCCGCTGGCGGCGAAACTGGAAGGGGAAGACGCGCGGGCGGCCAAGAGCGCGGCGGATTCGCTGGCGCGGATGTCGAAGCTGGTTGCGGACCTGCTGGATTATTCGCAGATGAGCCCGGCGCCGGTGCGCAAGCGGCCGGTTTCGGCCGAAGCGGTGCTCCACCTGGTGCTGACGGATTTAAAGCCGATGATCGAAGCGGGGGGCGCGACCATCGCGCACGACAAGCTGCCGGTGGTGGCGGCCGATTTCATGATGTTCCACCGGGTGCTGATGAATCTGATCAGCAACGCGATCCAGTATCGCGGGAAGGAAGCGGCGCGGGTTCACGTGCGTGCGGCGCATTCGGGATGCGAGTGGATGTTCCGCGTGGCCGACAACGGCGTGGGCATCGATGCGCGGCAGCGAGGGTCGATTTTCGGAGTTTTCCGCCGCCTGCACGGGCGCGATATTGCGGGCAGCGGCCTGGGGCTGGCGATATCGAAACGCATGGTCGAGCGGATGGGCGGGCGGATGTGGGTGGAACCGGGAGATCCGAAGGGGTCGATTTTTTGTTTCACGCTGCCGGATAAATAGATCGCCGCGAATCAGCGCGGATTCACCCGACGCATTATCGCTCGACCAGAAAGCCTGTTTCGACGCTGCGTTCGACGATGCGGTTCCACATCACCTTGGCTTTTCCGGCGGCTTCGTGGTGGGAGAATTCGACCACCTGGCCGGCCTGGAGCGAGGCGCATTCGTGGGCCATGCGAAATCCGCTGGGACTCAGGTCGATCAAGCGGCCTTCGATGACTTTCGCGTGGGGAGCGAGGCAACGGACCAGAACGGTGCCCGACGCTCTGCGCCGCTGCTCGCGCCGTTTTTCCGGACCCTTGCCGGGCATGGCAGCGCTCATAGGGACGCTCCGGCGCGCTCGGTTTCGTACAACTTTAATTTGCGGCTGAGCGTTCGGCGGGAAATCCCCAAGCGCGCGGCGGCTTTCTGCTGATGCCCGCCGGTGGCTTCGAGGGCTTCGAAAATCATGCGGCGCTCCATGCCGTCGAGGCTCGCAGGCGAATGACCGTTGGCGGCGGGAGGGTCGAGCTCGGGCGCGATCGAGAACGGCAGATCGCCGGGGCCGATGAGGTCGTGGCGCACGAGCACGGCGGCCTTGGTGACGACGTTTCTCAACTCGCGAATATTTCCCGGCCAGGAGTGCGCTTCGAGCGCGGCGAGGGCGCTTTCGGAAAACCGGAGCGCGGGATCCTGCTGGGCGAGGAAATGGCGCGCCAGCGGAGCGATATCCTCGACCCGTCCGCGCAGCGGCGGAACGCACAGGGAAATCTGGCTGAGCCGATGATACAGATCGCCGCGGAAGCGCCCGCCGGCGACGGCGTCCTCCAGGTCCTGGTTGGTGGCGGCGACCACGCGGACATCCACGGCGACCTTTTTCGTTCCGCCCAGCCGGTAATAGGGCACGCCGTCGAGCACGCGCAGCATCTTGACCTGCATTTTGGGATCGAGCTCGCCGATTTCATCCAGAAAAATGGTGCCCTGGTGGGCCAGCTCGAACAATCCGGGTTTATTCGAATCGGCGCCGCTGAAGGCGCCCTTGTCGTATCCGAACAGCTCGCTTTCGATGAGGTTTTCGGGAAGCGCGGCGCAGCTCAAATCGACCCAGGGACGGTGGGCGCGGGCGGAATATTGATGCACGGCGCGGGCGACGAGCTCTTTACCCGATCCGCTTTCGCCGGTGATGAGCACGGTGGCGCTGGAGCGCGCGACGCGCTCGACCATGGCCATCAGCCGGCGCATGGGCTCGCTGGCGATGACGGCGGGCATCCCTAAAAAGACGTGATCCTCAATCATCCTTACGTATCATTTCTTACATCGAGAGGCGCGACGCCGCTCCTCACCCTATTTCTGCATGATTTCCTTCAACCGGCCCTCCGGCGAAGACCTTAGGGCGAGTGGCAATGTTACCCCGCCCATTGCGACACTTTGTCGCATGACGACCGCGCGGAACGGGCCAAAGTGTCGCGCCGGCCGGGAGAGAGCTTTCAAATCGCTTGAGATTTGGCGTGTCCGGTGTGGCCCTTGGGCTGCAATCCGACAAACTCAAGAACATGGATGCCGTTAACCGGCAGCCCGCGAGGTCTGACGGGACGCTGCCGAGGAAAGCTCGGGTGTTTATCACACTGAGCGCCGCGCTTGCGTGCGTGGTCCTCCTGAAAGCCGCGTGGAACTGGGAATCGCCGGATTTCTTCAAGTACGCGGCGTTCGTGCTGGCGGCGATCGCTTCGTCGGCGGTTCGAATCCGCATTCCGGGCGTAACGGGGACGCTCTCGCTGACCTTCCTGTTCGCTCTGTTCGGCATTCTGGAGCTAAACGCTCCGGAGACGGTGCTGCTGTGCGCGATGGTGACGGGGATCCAATGCTATTGGGGATCCGGGGTTCGGGCGCGCGCGGCGCAGGCGATCTTCAACGTGAGCTCGATGACGCTGGCGATCGCGGTCGCCGAGACGGCCTATCATACGCGGGCGCTTTCGGCACAGGCGGTGGAACCGGCGCTGCGCCTGGCGGCGGCCACCTGCGTTCTGTTCATTTTCAACACGGGTCCGGTGGCGCTGATGATCGCGATGACGGAGGCGAGGGGCTTCGCCTCGACCTGGCGCGAATGTTATTTCTGGTCGCTTCCTTATTACCTGGGCGGCGCCGCGCTGGCTCAGGCGGCCAGCTTCGCCAACCGGGTGATCGGATGGCAGGCGGTGCTGCTGATCGGCCCGGTGATGTATCTCATTTACCGGTCCTACCGGCTGTATCTGGAGCGCCTGGAGAATCAGAGACAGCACGCCGAGGAGGTATCCAGGCTGCATCTGCGCACCATCGAAGCGCTGGCGTTGGCCATCGACGCCAAGGACCACACCACGCACGATCATCTGCAGCGCGTGCAACTCTACGCCATCGAGATCGGCAGGGAACTGGCGCTGGGCGCGGAAGACCAGGAGGCGTTGCGCGCCGCGGCGATGCTGCACGACATCGGCAAGCTGGCGGTGCCGGAGCACATCATCTCCAAACCCGGCCGGCTGACGCCGGAAGAGTTCGAGAAGATGAAAATCCACCCGATTGTCGGGGCGGAGATTCTGGAGCGCGTTCAGTTTCCCTATCCGGTGGTGCCGATCGTGCGCGCGCATCACGAAAAATGGGACGGCAGCGGATATCCGTACGGATTGGCGGGCGAGGCGATTCCGATCGGCGCGCGAATTCTGGCGGCGGTGGATTGCCTGGACGCGCTCGCGAGCGATCGCCAGTATCGCCGCGCGCTGCCGCTCGACGAAGCGATGAAGATCGTCATCGCGGAATCGGGCAAGGCGTTCGATCCGCGGGTGGTGGAGGTGCTGGCGCGGCGCTACGTGGAGCTGGAGGCGCAGGCGCAGAGCGTCAAACGGGAAGACGGCGGCCTTTCGCACGATGTAAAGATCGCGCGCGGGGAGGCTCCCGGCGCGGGTTTCGAAAGCGCGGGCCCGCAGGCGGCCAAAGCGGCGCCCATGGATTTTCTCACTTCCATCGCGGCGGCGCGGCAGGAAGTGCAGGCGCTGTTTGAGATTTCGCAGGACCTGGGCAATTCCCTGAGCCTGGATGAAACGCTTTCGGTTCTGGCGGTGCGCTTGCGAAAAATCATTCCGCACCATTCTTTCGCGATCTGGGTATGCCGCGAAAACGTGCTGCAGCCGGATTATGTTTCGGGCGACGATTTCCGGCTGTTCTCGGCGCTGGAAATTCCGCTGGGCCAGGGACTATCGGGCTGGGTGGCGGAGAATCGCAAGCCGATTCTGAACGGCAATCCCTCGGTCGAGCCGGGGTATTTGAACGATCCGGCGAAGTTTTCGACGCTGCGCGCGGCGGTCGCGGTGCCGCTTGAAGGCGTCAACGGCGTGATCGGCGTGCTGAGCCTGTATCATGCCGAACGGGACGCGTTCACCAAGGATCATCTGCGCATTCTGCTGGCGATCAGCTCCAAGATCGGGCTGTCGATTGAAAACGCGATCCGCTTCCGCCAGGCGGAATCGTCGGCGACCACGGATTATCTCACGGGGCTTCCGAATGCGCGTTCGCTGTTCCTGCAGCTCGATTCCGAGCTGTCGCGCAGCCGCCGGAACCACGCGCCGCTGGCGGTGATGGTGCTCGACCTGGACGGCTTCAAGCTGGTGAACGACCGGTTCGGGCATCTGGAAGGCAACAAGGTGCTGCGAGCGGTGGCTGCGCGGCTGAAACACGCCTGCCGCGAGTACGACTACATCGCGCGGATGGGCGGCGACGAATTCGTGGTGCTGCTCGCGGGGGTTCAGCCGGAGGACGTGCACGGCAAGACCGGCCAGTTCCAGCAGGTGGTGAAGGACATCGGACGCGAGCTGTTCAGCGGCAACCTGCTGACCGCGAGCATCGGGGTCGCGCATTTTCCGGGCGACGGAACCGACGCCGAGCAGTTGTTAGCCGAAGCGGACCGGCAGATGTACAAAGAAAAGCGCACGCATCGCAGACAGAATCAGGGAGCGGAGCCGGGCTGGAAATCGGAGTGGGCCGCGATTGTGCAGTAGAAGCGGCCGTGAATTAACGTGAATAACAAAGAATGTTTGTGCTTATTCGCGGTTATCGGCGGCGACCGGCTGCGCGTGCGAAGGTGCGCGCGCAAACCCTCCACGTCGCCCGCATCGGCGAGATCCACGGCCCGGCGGAACACAGGATCCTGGATGCGCTCGTGATGCGGCACGCTCACGATTTCATTCCCTGGCTGCCTGCCCTTCGATGATTTCGATACGCATTTTGTCCGGGCCTTCGATGAACGCGTACTTGATCTTTCCACCCATCGCCGAGCGCGGCTCGCCGGTCACAGTCACCCCGGCGGCCTTCAGCCTGGCGATTGCGTCGCCGAGGTTATCCACGCTGATGCCGATGTGATCCACGACGTGCCCTTTGGTGGAATCGAACCCGGCGCGATTTTCCCATCCCGGCATTTTCGAGGTGCGCGCATATTCGACCGGATAAATGATGAAGTTCACGTCGTCCATGGTGAAGCTCGCGCTGGGACCGATCTGGACGTCGCGATACATGCGCACCGCGGGACTCGAGCGCACCTTCTGGCCGAAATGTCTGGCATACCAGGCGCCCGCGGCGACCGGGTCCGCGCTCAACAGATGAATGTGGCCGAAATGATGATGATTGGCCGTATTCAGCTCGATCAGCGAGTGGTCGGGACCATCCACGTAAGCGTAAAAAAAGCGGCCCATGACCGGGTTCGGCTGCCCGCCGATGTCGCTGATATCGGTGAGCGGCGTCTGGAACTTCGTC
>JASHWA010000568.1 GCA_030044325.1 Bryobacteraceae bacterium | reverse complement strand
ACCCGGACGCTGACGCAATACGTGCACCGCATCTGGCAGGTGCAGCAGGGGTTGCCCGAATCGTCGATTTACGCGATTCTGCAAAGCCGCGACGGTTACCTGTGGCTCGGCACGCAGACCGGCCTGGTGCGCTTCGACGGCGTCCGCTTTACGCCCCTTGAAAACATCTATGCCTCGGCGCCCACCAACGTGTGGATTCGCGGGATCGCGCAAGACCCGGAGGGCGCGCTGTGGTTCGGCACCAACGAATCGGGCGTATTCCGCATCTCCTCCGGCCAGATCGCGCATTTTTCCGTTAAAGACGGCCTTCCGTCGGATACCGCGCAATGCGTGGTCGCCGCCTCGAACGGCGACGTGTGGATCTGCACGATCAACGGACTCGCCCGCTTTTCCTCCGGCAAGATCGTTTCCTACACCACCGCGAACGGGCTGGCGACCAACACCCTGCGCGCGGCCGCCATCGATCCCTCCGGCAAGGTCTGGGTGGGAGGCGAGAGCGCCGATTTGAACGTGTGGAACGGCAGCGCCTTCGAGTCCGTTCCGCTCGCCACCCTTCCCCACGACGCGGGCGTGCGCGCGATTCTGCCGTCGCCGGATGGGACCCTGTGGATCGGCACCACCGCCGGTCTGATCGAACGCAGCAACGGCAAGGAACGCCTGCTCACCACCACAGACGGGCTCGCCGACAACTGGATTCTGAGCCTCGCCGCCAGCAGCGACGGCAGCGTGTGGATCGCCACCCGCAGCGGCTACAGCCGCTGGCGCAACGGGGAAATCGACAGCTTCCGCCCGCAGGACGGGCTTTCCCAAAGCACGGTCTATGCGATGTATCAGGATCGCGAAGGCAGCCTGTGGGTCGGCACCAAGCACGGATTGAATCAATTTCTGGACGGCCGCGCGATCCCTTACACCACCAATGAAGGACTGCCCACCAACGACACCGGGCCGGTAATCCAGGATGCGGGCGGGAAAGTGTGGATCGGAACCCTGGGCGCGGGATTGACGCGCTATGACGGCCGCCGGTTCACCGTGCGGACGGTTCGCGACGGGCTCGCTTCCAACTGGATCAACGCGCTGTCGGTCGATCCCGCCGGCGGCTTGTGGGTGGGGACGGATCGCGGCTTGAACCTTCTGCGGGACGGCGCGGTGAAGGGGACCTGGACCGTGGCCCAGGGCCTTCCTTCGAACCGCGTGAACAGCCTGTTTGAGGATCGCTCCGGCGCGCTGTGGGTGGGAACCGATGGCGGCGTCGCGCGGCTCGACACGCGGGCCAAAGGCGGCCGCATCGAGCGCCAGAGCGGCGCAATCCGGTCAACTCCCGTGGTCGCCATCGGAGAGGACGGCGCCGGCAACGTGTATCTCGCCGCGGCGAATTCGGTGTTTCGCTGGGACGGCCGGAAGACCGTGGAGCTGCTGCAAAACGGCTCGCCTCTGCGCGGCGTCGATGCGTTTTTCCGCGATCGCGACGGGAATCTGTGGATGGGCATGCTGGGCGGCGGGCTGCGGCTTCTGCGCAACGGCGAATTTTCGTCGTTCTACATTCGCGACGGCTTGTTCGACACGGAAATCTACGGCATCGTCACCGACGATCAGGATCGCATGTGGATGGCGTGCAGCAAGGGAATTTTCTTCGTGCCGCGCCAGGAGCTGCTGAGCTTCGCCGCGGGCAAAATCAAGCGCATCGCCAGCACTCCCTACAGCCCCACCGACGCGCTGCGCGTGATCGAGTGCAAGGCCGGCGTGCAGCCCGCCGCTTCCGTCACCCGCGACGATCATCTGTGGTTTTCCACCATCCGCGGCCTGATCATGTTCGACCCGCAGCATCTCCAGCGCAACGTCCCCCCTCCGCCCATCGTCATCGAAGACGTCACCGTGAACGGCGAAGACCAGGTTCCCTCGAAGATCGCGCGCCTGGCGCCGGGACAAAAGAATCTGGAGGTGCGCTACACCGGCTTGAGCTATCTCGCTCCCACGCGCATTACGTTCAAGTACATGCTCGAAGGCTTCGATAAAAACTGGATCAACGCGGGCACGCGGCGGGAAGCGTTCTACACCAATCTTCCGCCCGGAACATACCGTTTCCGCGTGGCCGGCTGCAACATCGACGGGGTGTGCAATGAGGCCGGCGCTTTGGCCGATTTCACCCTCGCGTCGCACTATTATCAGCGCATCTGGTTTTTTCCCATGCTCGCGGCGCTGCTCGGCGCGGGCGTGTGGCTCGCCTACCGCATGCGCGTGCACCGGCTGCGCGAGCACTTCCACCTGATCCTCACCGAGCGCAACCGCATCGCGCGGGAACTGCACGATACCCTGATCCAGGGGCTTTCCGGAATCACCATGGAGATGCAGGCGCTCGCCGGACGCATGCGGTCGGCCGAGGAGCGCGGCTCGCTCGAAGATATCATTCGCGACGCGGGAACGTGCCTGAGGGAAACGCGGCGCAGCGTCGCGGGATTGCGCAGCGGCGGCTCCGGACTCGCCTCCGCCATCGAGCAGGCCGCGCGCCAGATCACCGAAGCGAAAGACATCCGCTTGAAATTGCGCCTGGAGAAAAAACCCAGCGGCCTCGCGCCGGATGTCGAATATAACCTGGTGCGCATCGCGCAGGAAGCCGTCACCAATTCGGTCAAGCATTCCGGCGCGCGCAACGTCGAAGTGGCGCTCGACTTCACGCCCAAGGCGCTGCATCTTTCGGTGAAAGACGACGGCTCGGGTTTCGCCGACGCCAACGGCAAACACGGCCACTACGGCCTGATCGGAATGAAGGAGCGCGCCACCCATATCGGCGCCGCGCTCGAGCTCGCCACCGCGCCCGGCCGCGGCACCACGGTTTCCGTGGTCCTGCCGGGCCAAAACGGAAATCACGAATGAACGAAGAAACCAAAATCCGCGTCCTGTGCGTGGACGATCACCCCCTGGTTCGAAAAGGCATCGCGTCGATTCTCGCCAATGAAAGCGACATGCAACTGGTGGGCGAAGCCGGCGACGGCCGCGAGGCCGTGGACCTTTTTCGCGAGCAGCACCCCGACGTGACGCTGATGGACCTGCGCATGCCGCGCATGGACGGCGTCGAAGCCACGCTCGCCATCCGCAAGGAATATCCCGAAGCGCGCATCATCGCGCTGACCAGCTACGACGGCGACCAGGACATTTATCGCGCGCTCGAAGCCGGCGTGCGCGGCTACATGCTCAAGGAGATGGTCCACACCGACGTGCTCAAGGCCATCCGCACCGTGCATTCAGGCAAGCGCCTGATGCCGCACGAAGTGGCCGAGCGGCTCAGCGAATATTTCCCGCAGGTCGCGCTCACACCGCGTGAAGTGGAGGTGCTCGGCTTTGTCGCCCACGGCCTGGCCAACAAAGAGATCGCCGAAAAGCTCGGCACCGCGGCCGGAACGGTCAAAATGCACATCCAGAATATTTTGGAAAAGCTGGGCGCGTCGGATCGCACCCATGCCGTGACCATCGCCATTCAGCGCGGAATTCTGCATCTGGAATCGTAGCGTTCTCCAAGCGCGGACCCTCCGCCTTCGTTTCGGCATGCTCAAGAATATTCTCCGCGGATTGCGCCGCGCGCCGAAGCGTTCGGCGCTCGAAGCCGTCCTGCGCCGGCGCGGCGAACTGGCCAAATTATCCGATGACGAGCTCGGAAAGTTCCAGCCTCCCTCGCGCGAAGACCGGTTCGCCCAGGCCGCCGTCGCGAGCGAACGCATCCTCGGACTGCGCCCGCATGACGAGCAGATCCTCGGCGCCATGGCCATGGCGGACGGCGCCATCGCGGAAATGCAGACCGGCGAAGGCAAGACGCTCGCCGCGGTGATGGCGGTCTACGCTTATTCCGGGCAAGGTCCGGTGCACGTCCTCACCGCCAACGATTACCTCGCACACCGCGACGCTGAATGGATGGGCCCGATCTATCGCTTTCTCGGACTGGCCGTCGGGTTCATCACGCACGACCTCGCGCCCGACGCCCGCCGCGCCGCCTATCGCGCCGATGTCACCTACGCGACCGCCAACGAAGTCGGCTTCGATTTCCTGCGCGATCAGCTCGCGCTCGCCCCGGAGGAGCTGGTGCTCGGCGAATTCGGCACCGCGCTGGTGGATGAAGCCGATTCCATCCTGATCGACGAAGCCCGCATTCCCCTCGTCATCGCCGGCGGCGCGCTCGAAGCCGAGCCGCTCGCGCGCAGAATGGCCCAGCTTGCCAACGCGCTCGCACCCTGGCGCGATTTTCGCATCGATGAATACGCCCGCAACGTGCGCCTCACCGATCGCGGCGTCCATCGCGTGGAGCGCGCATCCGCCGTCGAAAATCTCTTCGCGCCGGAAAACATGGACACGCTCGCCGCCATCGAGGCCGCGCTCCACGCCCGCATGCTTCTGCGCCGCGACGTCGATTACATCGTGCGCCACGGCGCGATCGAGCTGGTGGACGAATTCAAAGGACGCATCGCCGAGCATCGCCGCTGGCCCGCCGGACTTCAGACCGCGCTCGAAGCCAAAGAAGGCTTGGAACTGCGCAGCCAGGGCAGAATCCTCGGCTCCATCACGCTCCAAAGCCTGATCCGCCTGTATCCGCGCCAGTGCGGCATGACCGGAACCGCGGCGACCTCGGCCGAGGAATTTCGCGAATTTTACGGCCTCGATGTGGTGGTGATCCCCACGCATCGCCCGGTCATCCGCATC
>JASHWA010000567.1 GCA_030044325.1 Bryobacteraceae bacterium | reverse complement strand
CGCCGCCACCCCGTTGATCGAATCCGGCAGCGGCAGGCTGGTCGCGCTTCCCGTCGACGGCGCAAGCGACGATCCGAACACCGTGAGAATTCCTCCCGGCGCCAACGCCGGTTGATACGACGCCGGATTCACCACCGCGGCGATCCCCGGCACGCTGCCCCCGCTTCCACCCGACGAAGTGACCGTCATGGCCGTCGAAGCCGTCACGTTCGACGATCCGTTGTAAGACGCCGTGATCGTCGCCGTTCCCAGCGGCAGTTGCGATCCGGTGACCACCAGCGTCGCCGTCGCGCTCGATCCCGTGCCGGTGAGCTGCGCCGATCCGAGGGAAGTCCCGTTCGCTTCAAACGTAACCACCCCCGATGGCGTATTGCCGTTGGTGCTGGTCACCGTCGCCGTCACGTAAGTCGTTTCCGACGGCGCGATGGTCCCCAGATTCGCCAGCAGCGTGATTGCGGCCGAATTCGATGGCGGCGCGCTCGTCGCGCCGTCCCACCCCCGGATCAGATTATTCACGTCCACCGAGCCGAGCCCCGTGGTCTGATCGTATCCGGGGCCGGCGTAATAGCCCACCGTCGGGTCATCGCACGTTCCGCGCCGCGCGCACGCCACCGTCACGATATTGTTTCCGGTGGTGATGTCGTGAAAGCCCGCCGGGTTCGATTGCGCCAGCGGATAAAGCGACGCGTTGATGTTGCCCACCCCCGGACTGGATTGAATCCCGTTCGTCACCAGGTATTGATTGAGCAGCGCCGTAATTCCCGCAAACGACGGCGCGCCGCAGGACGTTCCTCCGTAGATTTGCAGTTGTCCGCCGGTGTAAATCAGAAACCCGTCGTGATCCGGCGATGCCGCCAGCGCGACGTCGGGAACGTCCCGAGCATTATCGTTCGGCACGCCCGGCCCCGCCTGCCACGACGGCTTGGGATAAAAAACGCTCGCCCCGCCTCCGCTCGCCGCCGGCTCGCCGTCTTGAACGCTCGTGTTCCAGGTTTGCTCGGGAATATAGGAAAGCGCCGAACCGCCCCCCGCCGAATTCGTCGCATTCCAGTAATTGCCGGAGCCTTCGGCAAACTGCGTTCCTCCCACGCTGGTGACCTCCGGAACGCTGCCCGGAGCGTCCACCGCGTACCCGGGATTCTGCGTATCGCCGCAATCGGCCGCGCCGTCATCGCCTGACGCCGCAAACCACGTAATTCCCTCCGCGTTTCCCTGCTGCGCCCAGGCGCGGAACGCTGTCAGGTCCTCGGATGCCGTTTCCTGCTCGCAATCCCCGTAGCTCACGCTGACCACCGGAGCCAGATCCGCATCGATCGCGTATTGGACTGCGTTCATCACGTCTTCGGTGTAAACGAAAACAATCGTCGCGTTCCGCGCCACCGCGCCCGACAGTTCCAGATCGAGATCGGCTTCGGGAAGATCGGTTTGCGAAATGCCCGGCGCGCGCGCCGGGGACGGTCATCACTTGCGGATTGTTCGCGGGAAGCCCGTAATTGCTGCGAAAAGTCTCGATGTCGGACATGTTGATCGCCGTCTGCCCCGCGATCACCAGCTTCTGGCCCGATCCGTTGATCCCCGCCGAGTACAGCGGATTGACGTCGTAAATCGTCGCGAAATCGTTGGGCGCGATGTAATGCTCGCCGTTCGACGCGGTGTAATCGGGATGCGCCGCCGGGCGCGCCCGCGGCTTCATGCGGAAATCGGTGAGACCGCGGATTCCGGCGATCGTGCCGCGGAACGCCGCGGGGATGGAAGGCTCCGATGCGTTGGCGAAGTGCGTTTCGCCGTTCACTGCATAATTGTGCAGCTCGATCTGGAACGCCGCTTCGACCTGCGCTGCATCGCCCTGGAACGCGATCGAGTTGCGCCCGCGCGCCACGCGCACCACCGTCAATCCCTGCGATTGAAGCCAGCTCGAAATCGCGTTGATGTCCGCCTGGTTCACGCCGAATCGATCCGCGAACTGCTCCGGCGTCAGCCACTGATGATACTGCGGCGAACCGGGAGTCTGTTGCGCTTGCAAAAGCTGATCGAGATCCGCCTGCTGGGCGGAAGTGGGCGCGAGCCTCAGCGTCATATAGGGAACTGCGAGCGACGGATCGACGCGGCCCTGGTCGAATTCCGCGCGCGCTCGCGGACTTAAATGACCCTGGAGCGTGACGCGCTGAGCGTTATTCACCGCTCCCGCGATGCGAACCTGTTGAGCCACCCCCGGCAAGGCCCACAAAACCCCCAGGAGCGCAGTGACGGCGCCCGGCAGACTTTTTTTCATCGGAAACAGTCCTTTTTTGTCTCGGGACGCGGGCAAAGCTGACATAACCAAAGACGAATGAACCCCTCAAATCGTTGCAGCCTACTTACAACCCGCTGAAATCCGAATCTTTTTCAATATCGGCGAGGACCGTCAGCGGACGGTCCCCTTCTTCCGCCCGTCGAGAATGCGGACAAGTATCGCTGTCCCTACCCTCCAGGTGCGTCAAGCGCCCAAAAAAAGGCGTCAACATACTTGACGCACCGAATGGCGAGGGTTCCCTTTTTCCGTCCTCCGCGGTCCTGCTGATAGGTCCCCGTACGGTGGTGCGTCAAGTATATCGACGCCGGAATTAGCACCAGGGGTCAGTGCCCCTCGGCTTCCAAAAACCGCTCCGCTTCGATCGCGGCCATGCAGCCCATCCCTGAGGCGGTCACTGCCTGGCGATAGACGCGATCCTGGACGTCGCCGGCGTGGAAAACTCCGGGAATATTGGTCCGCGCGCCCCCGTGGCTGATGATGTAGCCGTCGTGATCGAGATCGATCTGGCCGCGGAACGGTTGCGTGTTGGGGATGTGGCCGATGGCGACGAACAATCCATCGACCTCATGATCCTTCGCGCTTCCGGTCTCGACGTTGCGCAAACGGACGCCGGTGACTTCGTTTTTGGTCACGTCGTAAACGTCCTCGACCACGGTGTTGTTGACGAACCTGATTTTCGCGTTGTTGCGCGCGCGGTCCAGCATGATTTTCGACGCGCGAAACTGCGGACGGCGATGGACCAGGGTCACGCCGGAGGCAAAACGCGTGAGGAAATTGGCTTCTTCCATGGCGGAATCGCCGCCGCCGACGACCATCACTTTGCGGTCCTTATAGAAAGCTCCGTCGCAGGTGGCGCAGGAGCTGACGCCGCGTCCGATGAGCTTTTGCTCGTTCACCAGGCCGAGCCATCGTGCGGAGGCGCCGGAAGCGATGATGATGGTCCGCGCCTCGATGGGTTCTTCGTCGACGATCAGACGGAAGGGGCGATGGTGGAACTCGGCGCGCTCGACGGTGCCGTAGACGTATTCGGCTCCGAAGCGCTCGGCCTGCTTCTTCATGTTTTCGACCAGGTCGGGACCGTTGATTCCCTGGGGAAAACCGGGAAAGTTTTCGACTTCGCTGGTGATCGAAAGCTGGCCGCCGGGTTCGTGGCCGGCGATCACCAGCGGTTTCAGATTGGCGCGGGCGGTGTAGATCGCCGCGGTGTTGCCGGCGCAGCCCGAGCCGATAATAATGACGTTGCGCACGCCTTATGTTAGCAAGAGGTTCGTGGTCCGCAGTTCGTGGTTCGCGGTGGACGGTTCGCCGGCGGCTAAATACGAAAACCCCGCCGGTTCTTATCCGGCGGGGTATTCTTCTCAAACCAGGAGAGGCGGAGCGGATCAGATTTTCGGGCGGCGGCCGCGGCGCAGCGCGCCAATGAACAGCAGACCGCAACCGACCAGCACCAGATCCGCCGGTTCCGGAATGACGCTGATAAATTCCTGATATCCGGTCTGGTAACGATTGTCCGCCGTGCCGTAATTCAGGTTGGTGTCGCCGCTGATGGTGGTGTCGGTGTAGACTTCCACGTCGCTCGCGAAGCTGTTGAAGCCGGGCGAATTCATAAAGTTGATGGCCTGCTGGAGCCAGTACAGCGTATCGCCGTCGCTCGAGAAGTTGGCGCCGTTGACGTCGAGCAGCGTCCAGATCGCGCTCTGAATGCCGTCGGCATCGGTCGAATTTTGTGCGAACGAATCGTATTGCGTGGTCAGCCATCCGGCCATCACATAGCGGTCGTAGGCGTCTCCAAATTCGTCTCCCGAGGATGAAAGGGCGCCTGCGACGATCGAATTCCAGGAGAACGTGGTGGTGGTTCCGTAACGCGTGTCGCCGAGGCCGTCATCGGGCGCACTCAGGTTGGGAGTGTCGATATTGATGGTGTACGCGCCGCTCTGGTCCGCGTCGTTCAGGTAGTCCACGCAGTAGACTTCGAACAGGTCCGTGCTGTTGCTGTTCAGGTAGGCCTGAAACCCGCCGCCATCCGAGTCGGCGCTGTAATTGTAGCTGGTAATCGTCAGGGTGGTAGCGAAGCCAGCGGTGGAAAGAGCGAGCCACAGCAGCCCGCCGATTGCTGTAGATATTGCTTTCTGCATGCCTGAGGATCGCATCCGGGCTGGATGGGTTCGAATAGCGCTCAAGTAAGTGGCGGGCTAATACGGCGATGGTACTTTTTCATCGCCAGGTCCTGGGACCTAACGGCCGGGAGCGGCCCGCATCCGGCTGATTCCGTTGCAGCGCTGACTCCGCGCCCGCGAACGTGCGGAGCGGTTTATCGCGTAAGCGAGCGGGCAAGCTTACTCGAACCGCGCGGGCCGGGAAAGCCAATCGCGCCGCGAGTTTGGAGTACCCTTTTGCGCCCGTTTTTTCGCTTGTTTAGCTAATGTGCGTGTTCCGGTGCCGCCCAGCGATCTTGGAAGTGATAGAGTTATTCGAAACGGAGAGCCAACATGGCCACTAGACTGATCCTTGTTACTACCCTGGGCGCACTCCTGGCGATCCCTGCCTTTCCGCAGGACGATCCCAACATACCCCCTCCCGGACGGGTCGCGCGATTGGGATATTTTGCCGGGACTGTTTCCTTTCAACCTGCCGGGATCGACGATTGGGCTCCCGCGGAGCTGAACCATCCGGTGACCACCGGCGATCATATCTGGTCGGAAGCCGACGGCATGGTCGAGCTGCAGACCGACAACGCCGAAATGCGTATGGCCGGAAGCACCAATTTTTCCTTCGTGAATCTGAACGACCAGGTGACGCAGATCGAGATCACCACGGGAACTCTCAATGTGCGCCTGCATACGCTCGCGCCCGATGAGGGGTTCGAGATCGACACTCCGCAGCTCTCCTTCACGCTGAATCGCAACGGCGATTATCGTGTGGACGTGACGCCGGCGGGCGATGCGACGCTGGTGATGGTCCGCGGGGGCGACGCGACCATCAGTATCGGCGACCAGGACACGCCCGTCGCGCCGGCCACCCAGGTGCGCGCGAGCGGGACGGATAATGTCGTGCTCGACCAGCCGGTCCAGTTGCCTGCGCCCGATCTGTTCGACGCATTCTGCATGCAGCGCAATGCGCGCGACGACGCGGCCATCTCCGCGCAATTTATTTCGCGCGATCTTCCGGGTTACGCGGATCTCGACGACGGCGGCGCGTGGCGGTTCGTTCCTGCGTACGGCAACGTGTGGTTCCCCACCGGTCTTCAGCCGGATTGGGCGCCGTATCGCTATGGCCATTGGCTTTCGACGCCGGAATGGGGTTGGACTTGGGTTGACGATACGCCGTGGGGCTGGACTCCGTTTCATTATGGCCGCTGGGTTGCGCTCGATACGGGGTGGGGCTGGGTTCCGGCGATGCCGCTCACGGTTCTGCGTCCGGTGTTTGCGCCGGCGCTGGTGGTATTCGACAATTTCGATCCGGGCGTGGTGGTTGCGGACGGCGTCGTGGGCTGGTTCCCGCTGGCCTTCGGTGAGGTTTATACTCCCCCGTTTGCCGTGGGAGTTGCGGGCCTGGCGGCTTTCAATGTCGGCATCAACATCGGCATCGGCGGCGGCGGTGGCGGCGGTGGCGCGGCCGGCGGCGCGGGCGGGCATTATGCGAATCGCGATCGAATGACGGCGATGCACCGGGGCGATTTCGAGCACGGCCGCGGAGTTCACGGAGCCAAAGATGGCGTGCGCGTGCCCAAAGATCGCATGGATCGCGGGCATATGGGAAAGAGTGCGGGCGTCAAAGGCGATCGTTCCGCGAGGATGGGTGGGCACGGCGATGCGCATGGTCACGCGCCCCCGCGCTCGGCCGCGAATCGCGGCGTGCGCAGAGACGGCGCGGCAGCGCGCCACACCAGCAGCCGGGAAATGGCCCGGAATCGCGCCAACGAGCGCGCCGGCAATCGCGGTGACGAACGTGGCCGTGGAAACGAACGCGGCAACGAGCGCGCCAACAATCGTGGCAATGAGCGCGGTAACGAGCGCGCCAGCAATCGTGGCAATGAGCGCGGTAACGAGCGCGCCAACAATCGTGGCAATGAGCGCGGAAACAGCCGTGGCAATTCGGGCGCGAGCCGTGGAAATTCGAGCCGTGGGAATCCGGGTGCGAGCCGTGGAAACCCGAGCCGTGGGAACCCGGGCGCGAGCCGTGGGAACCCGGGCGCGAGCCGTGGGAACCCGGGCGCGAGCCGTGGAAATCCTGGCGCCAGCCGTGGGAACCCTGGCGCGAGCCGTGGGAATCCGGGTGCGAGCCGTGGAAATCCGGGCGCGAGCCGGGGGAATCCTGGCGCCAGCCGTGGGAACCCTGGCGCGAGCCGTGGAAATCCGGGCGCGAGCCGGGGAAATCCTGGCGCCAGCCGTGGAAATCCTGGCATGAGCCGTGGAACTCCGGGAGGCGGCGGACGGCCGGGTGGCAATCCTGGAATGGGCGGACGGCCCGGTGGAACGCCTGGCGCCGGCGGACGGCCCGGTGGGAATCCTGGCATGGGCGGACGGCCCGGCGGGAATCCTGGAATGGGCGGACGGCCCGGCGGGAATCCCGGAATGGGCGGACGGCCGGGTGGAACGCCAACCGGCGGACGGCCGGGCGGCGGTGCTCCGCACCCGACGGCGATGCCCAAAAAGAAGTAGGTAGAAGCAGATGACCACGGCCGGGTGCGGCGCATTCAAGTCTCGCCGAGAAGGGCGAGCGCGCCGCAGCCGGCCGAAGATGAATCTTTAAAGAGCTATTATCCAAGGAGAATCCGTCATGAACCTCGAAACGATCTGCACCAATTGCATGGAAGACGATTCCGGAGCGCCGGTTTGCCCCAAGTGCGGCGCATCGTCCCAGATCCCGCATACGAACAATCTGCAACTTGCGCCGCGGACGGTTCTGCGGCAGCAATACCTGATCGGACGCGCGCTCGGCCATGGCGGATTCGGCATCACCTACCTGGCCTACGACATCGGGCTACAAAGCCGCCTGGCCATCAAGGAATACATGCCCAGCGGCGTGGCCGGCCGCAGCGCTCCCAAGCCGACCGTCGCGCCGTTTACCGAGCGCATGCAGGAAGAATACGAGTGGGGACTCGACCGGTTCCTGGATGAAGCGCGCACGCTCAAGAAATTCTCGACGCACCCCAATATTGTTTCGGTGGATACGATCTTCCGCGACAACGGCACGGCGTACATGGTGATGGAGTATCTCGAA
>JASHWA010000566.1 GCA_030044325.1 Bryobacteraceae bacterium | reverse complement strand
TAACAGACTCCGGCGACCTCCGGAAACGGGCTCTGTGTGCTTCCGAAAATGGAGCGCGATGCCATCGCGAGTGTGGCCGCACAAACCAGCAGCAACGCCTCATCGCGCTCGTCGAGTTGCCGGATCCGCAACCAGCGCCACGCCAGCACCGCGAACACGAGGATCGCGGGCCACAGCACCGGCTCCAGAACCGCACTGGTGAACAAAATCGAAGGAGCAATGCTGCGGACGCGTTCCATCCAGCCGAGCGGAGCCGCGACTGCGTCCCAGTTGCGATACATGATATACGCTATAAAAACGATCGCGCCCGCGATGCTCGCCGCGGCGAGTTGGGTGTAGCGGCGGCCGTATATTTTCGCGAATCGCGCCCGCTGGGGGAGCGACAGAACAACGGCGATGAGCGCCGCTTCTCCCAAAGCTGCGGCCGCGCCGAAAATTCCGACTCCGGTGGGCCACCAGGGGCAGGACGCTGTCGCCAACCCGTACCCGCCGATGGCGGCGCGCAGTTCCGACCATCCGACCATGTTTCCCAGCAGCGCATAAATCACGAGAGACGGAAGAAACACGACCGCGCCGGCGCGCAGCGCGAAAAGCGGATCGCGCCGCAGCGCCGCGGCCACCGCGACCGCGGCGATCGAAGCCATAATGAACTCGGGCTTGCTCAAGCAACCGACCAATCCTCCGCAGGCGAGCATCGTCCATCCCGCCAGGCCCAAATGGCGCGCGCGCAAATAGCGGAGCAGCGCGATCAGCACCATCAGGATCCCCACCGCTCCGGTCTGAAGCGCAGGAATATAGGTCACAAACGAAAACAGGTTGAAGAACATGAGGCTGGTGCCGCAGACCGCGACCACAGAGAGCGACGTCGCGAGCCACAGCCCGGCCGGCAGCAGGCGCACGATGAGCGCCCAGCAAAGCGCCACCACCAGGATGCTCACTATGTCGGTGATGATCTGCGCCGTAAAGAATGTGGTTCCGAACCAGCGCAGCGACCATCCATAAAGAAACGCCGCAAAGGGTGGATATTGGAAGGAGAAATCGCGGTAGGGAAGCTCGCCTCGCGCCACGCGGGAAAATTCGTGAAGCCAGCGCGGCGGATCGAGGTACAACAGGGAATTCATCTTTTCCCAGCGCAGAACGATAAACGCGGCGCAGAACAGGGCGAGAATGGTGATGCCGCGAACCGCGATCTTTCGCCTTGCCTGTTCCACCCGGGCATTTTATCAGCCGGGCGCACGCAGTGAAGTTGCTTGAGAAAAGGCGAGGGCGACCCTGCCGAAAATCATAGGAAAAAGGTGGCCAGGTGACATTCGGGAAAGCACGCGGAATCATGAACTTGTCTTGCGATTTTTTCAGCCAGCGTAACCTTTGCCGCACCAGAAACATCTTGTCAATTGCGAGGACGGTTAGATAAAACCACACTGAAGCCGGCAGAAATAAGCGCCCGGCGAGATAAAAAGTCCTCCAATTTCCAAAACAGGAGAAAGAGTCATGCGATCCATTCAGAGGACCCTTGGTGTGTGTGTGTTTATGCTCGGTGCGACGGCGTTTGCGGCGAGCAACCAGCCGGTGAAGCCCGCTTCCGAGCCGGCCTACAATCCCGCGACCGTAGTCGATATCGACGGTGTCATCACCGGCGTGCGCCAGGTTCCCGCGGGCAGCCCGATGGAAGGCATGCACCTCACGGTGAAAACCAAGAGCGCCGCGATCGACGTTTATCTCGCGCCGACTGATTTTATGAGAATATTCCGCACCGAATTTCCGGTGGGCGCGGAAGTGGAAGTGGCCGGATCGAAAGTTAAGTCGGCCAATGGCGACGTGATTTTGACTCGCGACGTGGCGATCGGCCAGGCGACCATCAATCTGCGCGACGCAAGCGGCGCGGAGAACTGGAAGAACTGGGGCGTCGAAGCCGATCCGTCGGCGGTCCGCTACTAACTGGTCCCTTCGGCCGTGAATGAGCGTGAATCAACGTGATCAGAACTCACGTTCATTCATGTTGATTCACGGCTTTTTCAATGGTGACAACGGCCTGGGCTTCGGCGGATCTGCCCTCGCCAACCGGGCCGACGCGCTCCGCGGTTTTGAATTTCACCGAGACGCAGTCGAGATCGAGCTGGAGAGCTCGAGCGAGCGATTCGCGGATCGGAAGGCGGTAATCCTTGAGTTTGGGACGCTCCAGGATCACCGTGGTGTCCACGTTGTGAATGCGGTAGCCGCGCTCGCGAATCAGTTTCGCGGCATGCGAGAGAAAGACGCTACTGGATGCGTCTTTCCATCGCGGGTCGGTATCGGGAAAGTGCATTCCGATATCGCCCAGCGCGGCGGCTCCGAGCAGAGCGTCGGTGACCGCGTGCAGAAGAATATCGGCGTCGGAGTGGCCTTCGAGTCCGATTTCCGAATCGATGGTTACTCCGCCCAGTATGAGCGGTCTCCCCGGCGCGAGGCGATGAACGTCCCAACCGAGGCCGGTTCGAATCACGATGCGGCCAGTTCCTCAGCGAGAAACAGGCGCGCGAGCTCCATGTCGGTGGGCTTGGTGATTTTGATGTTTCGATCGCTGCCTTGCACGACGCTCACCTCCACCTGTTCCAGGCGTTCCACCAGGCTCGATTCGTCGGTTCCCGAAAATGCATCTTCGCGCGCGGACGCGAAGGCGCGCTGGAGCAGATCGAAGCGGAAAACCTGAGGAGTCTGCGCGAGCACCAGGTGTTCCCGCGGCAACGTAGCGCGAATCTTGTTTTTGTGCACGCGCTTCACGGTATCGACGGGGACGATGCCCACGATCGCCGCGCCGTTATGGGATGCTTCGGCGATCACTTGTTCGATCAGATCGGTATCGATGAAGGGCCGCACGGCGTCGTGCACGGCGACCAGGTCGGTATCGGGCGCAAGCGTCGCGAGCGCGTTCTCGACCGACTGCTGGCGCGTCTCGCCGCCTTCGACGAATCGCACGGGCCGCGAAGGATGCTCCTGATGCACCAGGCCGCGCGCCCAATCGAGATCCTCCGGGCGCAGCGCCACCACGATTTCGGAAACCATGGGGCAGCGCAGAAATTTGCGGATGGTATGAATGAGAATCGGCGCGCCTTCCAGCAGCATGAACTGCTTGCGGCTGACGCCCGATTTTTCGCGTCCCATGCGCGTGCCAAGCCCTGCGGCGGGGAGGATGACGGAGACCTTCATGGATGCGATTTTTGATTGTACTCTACTGGGGAGTGGGGAGTTGGG
>JASHWA010000565.1 GCA_030044325.1 Bryobacteraceae bacterium | reverse complement strand
CCGCCGTCGACGATGACGGTCTGGCCGGTCATGTAGGAGGCTTTGTCGCTGGCCATCGTCAGGGCGATTTCGGCGATCTCGACGGGTTGTCCGAGGTGCTGGATGGGCTGCGCGTTGAGCTGGCGCGCGCGGCGCACCTCGTCCTTCCAAAAATATTCGGCGAGCACGGTCTGGATCAGGCCGGGGGCGATGGCGTTGACGCGCACGCCCAGGGGGCCGAGCTCGAGCGCGTAGGATTTGGTCATCATGATCAGGGCGGCTTTGGTCATGCTGTAGAGCAGGCTGTGGAATTGCGGACGCAGACCGGCGATGGACGCGATATTGATGATCGAGCCGGAGCCGCGCGAACACATTCCGGGTCCGACCAGGCGCATCAGACGGAAAGTGCTCTTCAGATTGATCTCGACCATTTTGTCGAACTGGGCCTCGTCCATTTCCAAACACGGGCCTTGCGCGATGTTGGTGGCGGCATTGTTGACCAGTATGTCGATGCGGCCGAACTCGCGAGTGGCGGTGTTGACCAGGTTTTCGAGCTGATCGAGTTTTCCAACATGGCACACCACGGGCCGAGCACGGGGGCCGATCGCCTGGGCGACTTCATCGAGGGTCTGCTGCTTTCGTCCGGCGATGACGACGGTTGCGCCTTCACGGGCGAAGGTTTCGGCGATGGATTGGCCGATGCCGCGGCTGGCTCCGGTGACGATCGCGACTTTATCTTGGAGGATCATGCGGGGTCAGGATAACAAAGAGGGAGTGGGGAGTGGGAAGTCGGGACTGGGGCTGGATTAAGATGACGGTATGAAAAGGCTCCTGATATTGCTGGCGCCGGTTGCATTTGCGGCTGCGCCGACGCTCGAGGATGCACGCAAATTTCTGGACGACGCCGAGCGGACGCTGCTCAAGGTTTCCGTCGACGCCGGGCACGCCGATTGGGTGGAGGCGACGTTCATCAACTATGACACCGACATTCTGTCGTCGCAGGCGGACGACCGGGCGCTCGAAGAATCGATCCGGCTGGCTCGGGAAGCGACGCGGTTCGATCATTTGAAGCTTCCTCCGGAGATGGCGCGGAAGATGATGCTGTTGAAGCTGGGGCTGGTGCTGGCGGCGCCGTCGGATCCGGCGCTGAGAGAGGAAGTTTCGAAGCTGGCGGTTTCGCTGCAGGGAACATACGGCAAAGGGAAATGGTGCCCGCCGGAAAAGCAATGCCTGGATATCGAAGACATCACGCGCGTGATGGCGAACAGCACGAATCCTACAGAGCTGCTCAATGCGTGGGCGGGATGGCGGACGATTTCGCCGCCGATGCGGAAGGATTTCGCGCGGCTGGTGGATTTGTCGAACCGGGGCGCGCGGGAATTGGGATTCAAGGATACCGGCGCGATGTGGCGGGCGAAATACGACATGCCGCCGGATGAATTCGCGCGCGAACTCGACCGGTTGTGGGACCAGGTGCGGCCGCTATACGTCTCGCTGCACGCTTACGTCCGATGGAAATTGCGGGAAAAATACGGCGACATTGTTCCGGCGAACGGTCCGATCCCGGCGCATTTGCTGGGCAATATCTGGGCGCAGGACTGGACCAATACTTATAAGCTGGCGGCGCCGGCGAATGCGGATCCAGGATACGATTTGACGGAAATTCTCAAGTCGCGGCACATCGACCAGGTGGGGATGACGCATTACGCGGAGAATTTTTTCAAGTCGCTGGGATTCGCGCCGCTGCCTAAGACGTTTTGGGAGCGCAGCCTGTTCGTCAAGCCGCGCGATCGGGACGTGGTGTGCCATCCGAGCGCGTGGGATATCGATTATGTGGAGGACGTTCGATTGAAGGCGTGCCTGGATATCACGGGCGAAGATTTTTACACGGTGCATCATGAGCTGGGGCACAATTTTTACCAGCGCGCGTATGACCGGCAGCCGTTCTTGTTCCGCGACAGCGCCAATGACGGGTTCCATGAGGCGATCGGCGACACGATCGCGCTTTCGGTGACGCCGGCGTATCTAGTGAAGCTGGGATTTATTCGGGAAGAGCCGGACGCGTCGAAGGATATCGGGCTGCTGTTGAATAAGGCGCTCGAGAAAGTTGCGTTTTTGCCGTTCGGGCTGATGATCGATCAGTGGCGCTGGAAAGTTTTTTCGGGCGAGATTCCGCCCGACAAGTACAACCAGGCGTGGTGGGAGCTGCGGCGGAAATATCAGGGCATCGCTCCGCCGGGTCCGCGCAGCGAAGCGGATTTCGATCCCGGGGCGAAGTATCACGTGGCGGCGAACGTTCCTTACATGCGCTATTTTCTCGCCGACATTTTGCAGTTCCAGTTTCATCGGGCGCTGGCGAAAATCGCGGGGTGCACGGAGCCGTTGAACCGATGCTCGATTTACGGGAATCAGGAAGCGGGACGGCGGCTGAACGCGATGCTGGAGATGGGATTGAGCCGGCCGTGGCAGGACGCATTGTTCGAGCTGACGGGCGCGCGGGAGATGGACGCGACGGCGATTCGGGAGTATTTCGCGCCATTGCAGAAGTGGCTGGACGAGCAGAATCGCGGGAAGCCGGTGGGGTGGTGAGCGAAGTAGCCGCCATTCCGCGCTCCCGGCTAAACCCGCGCCATTGCTGGCGCGGCTCGCGGGCCGGGGTTTAGGCAGTGATGCCGCGGGCGTTCCTGCGCGAGCGTGTTATTTGCTACTATTTGGTCATGACCGTGGCCCGTCCCGCGCCGCTTGCGCGAACATCTGAATGACGCCTCGAGGCTTTCCACCCCGCCGCCCACGCATACGGGAGAATGTGAACGAAGCGATTCGCGCGCGGGAGGTGCGCGCGGTTTTTCCAGACGGGAGCGTGGAGATCCTACCGACGTCCGTGGCAGTGCGCCGCGCGCAGGAATTGGGTCTCGATCTGATTCTGGTCGCGCCGACGGCCGAACCTCCGGTTGCCAAGGCGATGGATTACGGCCAGTGGCAATACGAGAACAAAAAGAAACAGCACGAAGCCAAGAAAAAGCAGCACGTGATTCAAGTGAAGGAGCTGAAATTCCGCCCCAACACGGACGATCACGATTACGAATTTAAAAAGAATCACGCGATCCGGTTTTTAAAGGAAGGCAATCGCGTGAAAGCGGTGGTGCAATTTCGCGGGCGCGAGATCGCGCATACCGATCTGGGGCGCAAGCTGCTGATGCGTTTCGCCGAGGATCTGGCGCAGTATGGCGCGGCCGAGGGGCAGCCGCGCATGGAAGGGCGCAACGCGCATGTGCTGTTGAGCCCGGTGAAAGCGGCTGCGCCGGCGGCGAAGGAAAAACCGCCGAAGCCGAAGAATGAGCCGCCTTCGGGAAGCTCGACCGCACCGGCGCAATCGTAGAGCTGTGTCGGGCATTTCTGTGGGGCGATGACCAACGCGTTCCATGACTGTCGCGCCTCAACGGCTCGGGTTGTTTGCGCGTCGGCCGGCAGATGTCAAAAAAAAGCGCGCGCGGTTAATTGGGCCGCGCGCGCTTGCACCCTCCAGGGCGTTTGCCCCAGTTACCGGCGAGCCATTTTCACTTTCGGCGTCGCCAGGTATCCGACGATCTCATCCTTCTTAATCTGATTCACGACGATTTCATAGGGCTGGCGGCTGTCGCTCACGTAGAGCTGCACCGGCTCGTCAAGCGTCTTGTCGCGCTTTTCGACGTGTTTGTCGTCGGCGATGACGGAAATGGTGTAGCGCTCGCGCTTGGGATCGGACTTCTTGAGGGAAATGGTAACGTCGCCGACCTTCTGCGTCGCGGCGCCCTTCTTCAGGTCGAATTCGAAGTAGTTGCGCTCGCCGAGTTCGCGCAGGGCAGCGAGGTCCTTCGAATTGGTGGCGATCAGGCCGCTCATCACGCCCATATCGCCCATGGCGCGCTTGAGATCCGAAGTGGTCTTGTCGAGCGCGGTCTGCGTGGTGGCGACGTCCTGCTTTACGGTGGTAACGTCGCTCTTGACGCCGGTGACATCATTGGTGACGTCGCTGATTTTCGAGTTCGCCGTGGTGGTGGCGTCCTTGAGCTCGGTCAACTCTCCGCTGACTTCCTTCTGCTGATCTGCGAGGCGCTGGTTGAGCTCCTTGGTCTGCTTGAGCGATTCCATTCGCGCGCGCTTCAGCGCAGTGTCGGAATTGCCTTCGGCGGCTTTAATCTGACCGTCGATGGTTTGCAGACGCTGATCGAGCAGCGCGGTGGTGGCGTCGCTCAGTTTGGCGATCTGCGCGTGGGTGTCGTCCTGGACCGCGGCGACGCTGGCCTTAAGCTGATTCGCCTGGTTCAGCAGATAACCGTCCCAGGCGAGCGCGCCGACCAGTCCGGCTGCGAGCACACCGATCAGAATCGCGTGTCCGTGGGATTTCGGCGCAGGGGTATCGTGAGAGTTGTCCAGTTCATTCGGCATAAAATTGACTCCTTTGGGCGGCTGCTTCGGATGTCCTCCGGTTCGAAGCACCGTCGGGGAGAAATGAAGCACGCGCGATTCCACTTGGCGACAATCGCGGATCATCCTGTTTTAGAAGGAATTAACTAGATCCGAAAGATGCGCGGGCGTGCGGGTTTGCGTAATCTTTACTTTGCGGGCCGGGCGATCTTACAGATTTCAGACGGCTCGCGCGGAAATTCGGGACTGGTCCCCGCCCTCACGGGCAGGGCTTGCCGAACCTCGAACGCCTCAGTTACTGTGCTTCGACGCCGTTATTTTTTTCCGCACGCCTGGGCCTTGGCGGCGAGGTCGTCGATTTTCGGGTACTGCGCCTTAGGAAGCACGCCGCGATCCTTAAGACCCGAGTAAATCGATCGCGCCTGCTCATATTCGGCGGAAGCGCGCGGGCAGGATTGGCGGGCGGCGTAGATTTCGGCGAGATCGCGGTGTGCGTCGGCGACCTCGGTCGATATGCTCCACGGCGCGCCGGGACGGGCGGCTCGAGCTTTCCAGAGCGCCAGGGCTTTTTGCGTCTGAGCGAGCGCGCGATCGAGATCGCCCATGCGGAAATAGACACTGGCGATGCGGCCGGTGCTGCTCGCCACCGATTCGGCCGCGCGCTGGTTGGCGGGATCGGCCTGAGCGGCCTGCTCACGCAGGGCGAGCGCTTTCTGATACCAGTCGAGCGCGGCGGGATGGTCGTTGCGGCGCGAGCTGACCCATCCGAGATCGCTGTAATCGTAGGAAAGATCCAGCTTGGTGCGCATATCCGAGGGATTGGCGGCCGAGCGGGCTTCATCGAGGACGCGGGCGCGATGATATTCGCGATTGGCGTCGTCGAAGCGTTCGGTGACGGCGTAGAGCGCGGCGAGGCGCTTATGCGCCACCGCGGCCGAGCGCGTGCGCTCGAGATTGTGCGGCTGGGCGTCGCTCAACTGGTCGAACAGATCGCGCGCCTTTTCGCGAATCGGAATGGCTTCCGGATAACGGCCCTGGTTGGTGGAAAGATCGGCGAGAGCGGCGCGGGCGAGTGCGAGATCGTAGGTGGCCTGATCGTCCTGGCGCGCCCGATACGCGTCTTCGGCAAGGGCCACGGCCTGGATGGCGGCCCGCGAGGCGTTGGCGGCATCGCCGGTGGCGGAATAGGCGGTCGAAAGCTGGCTCAGCACTCCGACGTAATCGTGGCGGAGAGCGCGATTGGAGGGTTGGCGGGCGTTGAGACGGTCGAAAATCGCGGCGGATTTCCGGAAGCTTTGAAGCGCGGCCTGGGAGTTGCCGAGATTGGCTTCCGGACCGTAGCCCTGCACGGCGCCGATGCGGCGATAGCCCAGAGCGACTTCCCAGGAAAGCTGAAAATCGCCGGTGGATTCGCGCGATAGGCGCTCCAGATAATCGAGCGCTTCACGCACCAGCAGGGCGCGAGCCTGGGTGGAGCCGGGGAGGGGCTCGATCGCGTCGTGGAGATCGAACATGACCGAATGGGCGAGACTGCGGACTTCGGTGAAGCGGCGCTGGGAGCGGCGAGCTTCGATGAGGGCGACGGAAGCGAAGGCGAGAATCAGAATCGCGGCGACGGCGGCCAGAGGGATCGCCACGCGATGGCGGCGCAGCAGCTTTCCGGCGCGATATGCGAAGGTCGCGTTGCGGGCACGGACGGGAAGGCCGGCGAGATAACGGCGCAAGTCGGTGGAAAGCTCGTCCACGGTCGCGTAGCGGCGGCGCGCATCTTTTTCGAGGGCCTTGGCGCAGATGCTTTCGAGATCGCCGCGCAGCTTGCGGCCCAGCGCCGGATCGGCGGCGGATTCGCTCAATCGCGCGGGCTCTTTTTCGCACACGGTGCGCATCATTTCAAGAAGCGAGGCGCCGGAAATGTCGTAGGGGCGGCGGCCGGCGAGCAGCTCGAATAAAATGACGCCGAGCGAGTAGACGTCGCCCGAAACGGTGAACGGCTCGCCGCGAATCTGCTCGGGACTGGCGTAGGCAGGGGTGAGAATCGGAACGCCGGCCTGGGTGAGAGGCTCGTCTGCCGATTCCGGCGACGAACCGGAATCGAGCACGCGGGCGAGGCCGAAGTCGAGCAGTTTGGGGCGTCCATCCGCGGTGACCAGAATGTTGGAGGGTTTCAAATCGCGATGGACGATGAGGCTTTGATGCGCATGCGCAACAGCGTGGCAGATTTTTAGAAAGATTTCGATGCGCCCGGGGATCGAAAGCGGAGCGCAGAATTCGACGAGCGGCCGGCCTTCGACGTACTCCATGACGAAGTAGGGCTGAGCTTCTTCCGTTGCGCCGCCGTCGATGAAGCGGGCGATGCCGGGATGTTCAAAGCGCGCCAGGATCTGGCGCTCGCGGCGGAAGCGTTTTTCGAGGCCGGGATCGAAGCGTCCCGCGGTGATCAATTTGATGGCGACTTGTTTGCGAAATTCGCCGTCGGCGCGCTCGCCGAGATAGACGACGCCCATTCCTCCGCGGCCGAGCTCACGCACGATTTTGTAGGCGCCGATCGATTGGGGAGGGCGCGAGGTGATTTGGGCGCGAAAACGGGCTCCGGGAGCGACGGAGCTTTCCAGCGCGGTGCCGGCCCGATCTTCGAGGGCGAGCAGCGATTCGACTTCGCGCTTCAAATCGGGATCGGCGCTGCACAGCTTATCGAGCGTCTGTGAGCGCTCGCGCGGATCGGAATCGAGGACGGCGGCGAGCACGGCTTTCACTTCGCCCCACCGCTCGGCGGTCACTGGAGCGGGCCTTCGATCTGCCGCATCAGCCAGAGGCGCGCCGTGCCCCAGTCGCGTTTCACTGTGGCCGGGGAGATTCCCAGGGCTTCCGCGGTCTCGTCGATGGTCAAGCCGCCGAAATAGCGCAACTCGACGACGCGCCCCTGCTGGGGATCGAGCTCGGCGAGCTGTTCGAGAGCGGTGTTGAGCTCGACCAGATCGACCTGGGGGTTGGTGAAGACGCCGAGCGCGTCTTCAAGGGCGATCGCATGTGCGAAGCCTTCGCGCTTGGCGGCCTGCTGGGCGCGCGCGTGATTGATAAGGATACGGCGCATCATGGAAGCGGCGACGCCCAGAAAATGGGCGCGATTCTTCCAATCGACGGAGCGCTGGTCGACCAGGCGCATGTAGGCTTCATGAACGAGGGCGGTGGGCTGGAGGGTGTGGTCGGGACGTTCGGCCGCAAGGAAGTGACGGGCGATGCGGCGCAGCTCGTCGTAAAGTACCGGAGTCATCTGATCGAGGGCGGCTTTGTCGCCGTCGCGCCAGTGGTTCAAAAGTTGAGTGAATTCTTGCGGGAGCAATCTCGAATCCCCGAAAACTCTTCCTATTTTACAGGGAATTGGCCGGTTCTGGCGTTGCGTTACAGCAGGAATAGAACGTAGAACCTGTGGATCGAACGAACGAGTTCAGGCCGATTCTGGGTGAAATCGCGCAGGGTGCATGGTTTTGGCGCACACCAGAGGCAAATTCAATAACTTAGGCGTGGTTGGGACATTGCAATAGACAGCAGCGATGGCAAACATCTGGTATGGAGTGACAATCGGATGCGCCGCGATGACCGCGGTGACGATGCTTGGCGCGTGGTGGGTTGCACTGAAGACAGGCGGTGCGGAACAGGCACGCGCCAAGCGCGTCGCGCGGATCGCGTGGTGGGGCGCGGCGGGGTTCACGGTATTGCTCGCGGTGGTCTGCTTTGCAAGCCGGCCGGATCTGGCGACGGCTTATATCAATGATCCGCGTCACGCGCTGGCGGCGACGGTGGCGACGGCGGGGCTGATCGGCGTGAAGCTGTGGGACCGGAAAGAGACGGAACTGCTCACGTTTTTCGCGGCGGCGAGCTACGTGGTGGGGATGTTGATGAACGCGTAGAGTGCTCTCTCCAGGGAGCGGCGGCCGTCTATCGCCCAACGCGCAACCCGGGCCGCGGCACGGGTTGTCACCTCGCCCGTTACGGCTGTGCGGCTTTGGATTGCGCATTGGCCATGCGGGCGCGGATGGATTTCATGCGCTCGCGATTGGCTGCGGTCATGGCGCGGCCGTCGGGGGTGGCGTCGACCAATTTTTCGAGATTGCGCGCGAACTGGGGCGAGAAAGAGGCGCGGATCTCCTTGAGGATCGGCTCGATCTTGGAGAACACGCCGAGGTGCTCGCCGTTGGAGTCGCTAAAAAGTTGGAGATCGATGGCGCCATTGTTCACCAGAGCGGCGGCCATGTCCCAATAGGTGACGACCATTCGCAGATGGGGGCTGTGTTCGCCGAACATCGCGTTTTGGAAATCGGCGATCGATTCGGGATTGAATTCGCGAAAATACCAGTCGCGCGCGACGCGCATGGTGGGTTCGCGGCGAAGTTCATACAACTTTAAGATAAGACCGGCTTCTTCCTGTTTCGACATGGGACTCTCCTTTTTGAGCGTACTCTCGCTCCGCAGTTAGACGAAATCGAAAGCAGCGCGATTCAGATTTCTTCACATTGTGGAAATCCCCGTTGGGGTAATTCTGCCTGAGATAAATCCGCCCCTCATTGCACCAAATCAGTACAGAAGTCGAGCAACTGGAGAGGCCAGATGGGACTCACACAGCGTGAGCTATGTTCGAATTCGGCAGAACGCGCGGCTCAAACCCAGGCTCAATGGTTTGCGCTGACGGTGCGGCATCAGCATGAGCGCGCTGCGCAGTCTGCGCTCGCATCGAAAATGCTTGCGGCGCTGGCGCCGACCTATACAGTCCGCAAGCAGTGGTCGGACCGGATGAAGGAAATCGAGTTTCCGTTGTTTGCGGGCTACGTTTTCTGCCGCTTCGACCCGCGCGAGCGGGCGAGGGTGCTGACCACACCGGGGGTCCGGTCGATTGTGGGCTTCGGAGGGTCGCCGGCGCCGATCGGGGCGGCGGAGATCGGTGCGATCCAGACGATGGTCGAATCGAATCTGCCGGTTGGGCCGTGGCCGTACTTGAAGCCGGGCGACCGGGTACGGGTGGAGCGAGGGCCGCTACGCGGGATGGAAGGGACGCTGATTCGGGAAAAGGACCGATTCCGCCTGGTGATCGGCATCGAGCTGCTGCAACGATCGATTGCGGCCGAGCTTGCGCCGCAGATGGTGACGCCATGCTGACGCTGGTGGTGTGTTTCGCCTTCATCGCCCAGGAAAAATTGCCGAGCGTGGAGCTGAACGCGCCGAATCTGCCGGCCCAGAAGATCGGGCCGAACGATCTGCTCGCCGTTTCGGTGTATGGGGCGCCGGAGTTTACGCGGACGGTTCGGGTTTCGGGCGACGGCGTGATCCGGCTGCCGATGCTCAAGGAAACCATCGAGGCGCGCGGGCTGATGCCGGCCGAACTGGAGCAGCGCATTACGCGGGCGCTGGTGAGCGAGGAGATTCTGGTGGAGCC
>JASHWA010000564.1 GCA_030044325.1 Bryobacteraceae bacterium | reverse complement strand
CGCCTTTTTTGAGCAGCAGCGCAACCACCGCGGCGCGGCCTTGCGTCGCGGCGTGGATGAGCACCGTCGCGTCTTCCTTGTAACGCGTCTTGAGATCGGCGCCCTGCACCAGCAGCAGGCGAACGGCTTCAAGATGTCCGGCGACGGCGGCGGCGAGCAGCGGGGTCGCGCCGCTTTTCAACTGCGTGTTGACTTTGGCGCCCCGGCCGATGAGCGTGCGCATGCGCTCGACATCGCCGGATGAGGATGCCTGGAGCAGTTCGAGGTCGCGCTGGGCCGCCATGCGAGCGTTTAGTTCGCGGTCACGTCGACTGCCACGCTACACTCCTTGAGATCGTCGAAAAAGACGGAAAACGCGTCCGGTCCCCACAGGACTGTGACCAGTCCGGAAGGCTGCGGCGCGCCCTCGGTTTCGACCACGGCACCGAGCGGAATCTCAACCATCGTCGGCGTGGGCCTGCGCAGGGAACTTCCCGGCTGCTCTTCGAGTTTCACGCCGCTGACGGGCTGCGTGATCCGATAACGCTGGGTTTTCACGGAGCGGACACCAAAATTCAGGATAGCGCGTTCCTATGCGAGCGCTTTCGCGGCGTCTTTGGCGAAATAGGTCAGCATAAAATCGGCGCCGGCGCGGCGGATGGAGGTGAGCGACTCCAGCATGGCGCGATCGAGGTCGAGCCAGCCTTTCTGCGCGGCGGCGACGATCATGCTGAACTCGCCCGAAACCTGGTATGCGCCGATGGGGACGTGGTAACGGCTGCGCGCCTCGCGGATCACGTCGAGATAGGGCATCGCCGGCTTGACCATGAGCATGTCGGCCCCTTCTTCGAGATCGAGATCCATCTCGTCGATGGCCTCGCGGGCGTTGGCCGGGTCCATCTGGTAGCTGCGGCGGTCGCCGAACTGAGGGGTCGATTCGGCGGCTTCGCGGAACGGGCCGTAAAAAACGCTGGCGTATTTGGCCGCGTAGGACAGGATCGGCGTCTTCGAGAATCCGTGAGCGTCGAGCGAATGGCGAATGGCGGCGACGCGGCCGTCCATCATGTCGGAAGGCGCGACGATATCGGCGCCCGCGCGCGCATGCGACACGGCAGCTTCGGCGAGCCATGCGAGCGTCGCGTCGTTATCGACATCGCCGTCGACAATCTTTCCGCAATGGCCGTGACTCGTGTATTCGCAGTTGCACACGTCGGTGATCACCAGCAATCCCTGGACGCTGTGCTTCAACGCGCGAACGGCGCGCTGCGTGATGCCTTCGTCCGAGTAGGCTTCCGATGCGAATTCGTCTTTTTTCTCGGGAATTCCGAACAAAATGACGCCGCCGATGCCCAGCGCGCGCGCGCTTTCGCACTCCTTCACCAGTTCGTCGATCGAGAGTTGAAAATTGCCCGGCATGGAGCCGATTTCGCGGCGCACGCCTTCGCCCGGGCAGGTGAACAGCGGAAGGATGAACTGCGACGGCTCGAGCCGCGTTTCGCGCACCAGGCGGCGCATCGGCTCGGAGACGCGCAGGCGGCGTTTGCGATGGATCGGGAAGGACATTTCGTTGTTTCGAGGGCTCGAAGCTAAATTGTACGGGATCTCGGCGTACGGTTGCACGCGCCAGTGCCGTCCCCACGCTGCCCGAACGCCGGCGAGCCGCGCCAGTGATGGCGCGGGTTTAGCCGGTTCCGAACCGATTTGGCGGCACGCAGTTTAAGGAATTCGGGTTCGTGATGGTATACTATTGATTTCGGAAAGCGGGTGCGAGCCGCGGGCTATGTTCTTTCACATCCGGGATCTGGAGGTTCGCGCCGGACGGTTCGATGTCGAGCTGGCGCCGGGGGAAATCGAGTTTTTGGACCCGAAGCTGCGCCAGGCCGGACCGTTGAAGGCGCAGGGCAAAGTCGAGCTGGTGACCGGAGCGATCGGCGAAATTCGGGTGAAAGGACACGTTTCGGTGGTGATGGAAGCCGATTGCGATCGCTGCCTGGAGCCTGCGCGCTTTCCGGTCGATGCGGATTTCGAGTTGTATTACCGGCCCGTTGTCGAGCCGGCTTCGCATGAAATTGCGATCGACGATAGCGAATCCGAAATGGGATTTTACCAAGGCGACGGCATTGAGCTGAACGACGCGCTTCGGGAATATATTTTGCTGGCGCTGCCGATGCAGCGCATCTGCCGCGAGGATTGCAAGGGGATTTGCCCGGCTTGCGGGCAGAACCGGAATCAGAAAGACTGCGGGTGCCACGCGGAGGCGATTGACGACCGTTGGGCATCGCTAAAAAATTACGGACGATAGAACATGCCCAACCCAAAACGACGCCACTCCAAACGCCGCACCTCTGCGCGCCGCACGCACGATTCGCTGCGCCGCTCGGTCCTTTCCGAATGCCCCAACTGTCATGAGCCCAAGCTCCCGCACCGCGTCTGCCCGCACTGCGGTAAGTACAAGGGGCGCGAAGTGATCGAAGTCGCCGAAGAGTAGCTTTTTCGAACCCGGTTCCATGCCCTCGATTGTCAGGATCACCGGCTCACAACAATGATTACCATCGCCGTCGACGCGATGGGCGGCGATCATGCGCCCAAATCGGAGGTGGAGGGCGCGATTCGCGCCGCGGCCACGCTGGGTGTGAACGTGGTGCTGGTGGGCAGGCAGGAGGCGCTCGAGCGCGAGCTGGCGCTGCATCCCTCGGCCGGCGATCTTCCCATTCGAATTCACAACGCGACGGAAGTGGTGACCATGGAGGATTCGGTCGCGCGCGTCCGGGCTAAAAAGGATTCCTCGATTCGCGTCGCGTGCCGGCTCCAGCGCGACGGCGAGGTGCAGGGGGTGGTTTCAGCGGGAAATACCGGCGCATGC
>JASHWA010000563.1 GCA_030044325.1 Bryobacteraceae bacterium | reverse complement strand
CGGCGCATCACGCGTGCGTTCATCACCGGGCGGCCGTCGTCGGAAATCGCCACGGCGCCGGCCTCTTTCATCGAACCGATGGAGGCCAGCTCCTCGCCGTGCGAACCCTTGGTGATGGCGCCGATGGGCCACACGTTCACGATGGCGTGGCGGCGCGCTTTTTCGATGATGTAGCTGGTGACCGTCGCGTTGTCGTTCACCGGCGACGTATTGGGCATCGGGCATATGGAAGTAAACCCGCCCGCGGCTGCCGCGCGCGATCCGCTTTCGATTGTTTCGGCGTGTTCGAACCCGGGCTCGCGCAGATGCACGTGCATGTCGATGAAGCCGGGCGCGACGATCAGTCCCGTGGCGTCGATCATCTCGGGCGCGGCAAGACCGGTGTCAATCGAGCGGATGACGCCGTCCTCGATCAACACGTCGGCGACTGCATCGCGCCCCGACGCGGGATCGATCACGCGGCCGTTCTTGATCACTAAGGTCATGTAAGTGGTGAGTGGTTAGCGGTTAGCCGGCGGCTGACCACGACACGCCGACTGACCACTTACCACAAACCGCTAACCGCACAGAACTTTTTCGAGCACCGCCATCCTCACTGCAATTCCATTCTCCACCTGGTTCAAAATCACCGAGCGCTGCGAATCGGCGACCTCCGAGGAAATCTCGCGGCCGCGATTGATCGGGCCGGGATGCATGACGATCACGTTCGGCTTCGCGAGTTCCAGGTGCTCCAGGCGCAGGCCGTAGAACGAATAATATTCATCCGAGGGAAACGGCGAATCGTTCTGCCGCTCGAGCTGCACACGCAGCATCATGATCACATCCGCGTCGCGGATGGCTTCGCGCATGTCGGTGGTAAGCGTGATTCCCGGCGTGATTTCCTTCAATTCCTTGGGCAGCAGCGACGCCGGGCCGCACAGCACGATGTCCGCGCCGAATTTCGAAAGCAGGTACACGTTCGACCGCGCCACGCGGCTGTGCTCGATATCGCCGATGATCGCCACGCGCAGTTTTTCAAGCGACGCGCCGCGATCCAAAATCGTGCGCGCGTCGAGCAGCGCCTGGGTGGGATGCTCATGCGTGCCGTCGCCGGCGTTGATGATCGGTTTGCCCAGATAGCGCTGCAAGAAATGCGGAGCGCCGGAGGCGTAATGGCGCATCACGATGGCGTCGGGGCGCATGGCGGCGAGCGTGTTCAGCGTGTCCACCAGCGATTCGCCTTTTGAAACGCTCGAGCCCTGCGCCGTGATCGAAATCGTGTCGGCGCCCAGGCGCTTGGCGGCGATCTCGAAGCTGGTGCGCGTGCGCGTGGAGGCTTCGAAAAACAGATTCACCACCATGCGCCCGCGCAGCAGATCGAGCTTTGCCGGACCTCCGGGACGAGGCTGAAAATCGCGCGCGCGGTCGAGAATCGACTGCACGTCCCCGCGATTCAGATTTTCGATGCCGAGAAGCCCGTCATGCATGCTCCGCGACCTTTTCGACCAACAGCACCTTTTCCATCGCGTCCACTTCCTGGAACTTCACTTCGATGATCTCGTTCGACGTGGTCTGCACTTTGCGGCCGACGTAGCTCGCCTCGATGGGCAGTTCGCGATGGCCGCGGTCGATCAGCACCAATAGCTGGACATGCGCGGGGCGGCCGTGATCGAACAGCGCGTCGAGCGCGGCGCGGATGGTGCGGCCGGTGTACAGCACGTCGTCCATCAAAATAATATCCTTGCCGGTCACGGGAAACGGAATGTCGGTCGCGTTCACCACCGGCGCGATGCCGACGGTCGAAAGATCGTCGCGATACAGATTGATGTCCAGAATTCCGCTGGGAATTTTGCGGCCTTCGAGCGATTCGATTTTCTTCGCCAGCCGATGCGCCAGCGGAACGCCGCGGCGGCGGATGCCGATAAAGGCGAGCTTGTCGAGATCGCCCGAGCGCTCCAGAATTTCATGCGCCAGCCGCACCAGCGTGCGATCGATTTCCGAAGCGCTCATCAGTTGGGATTTTTCGCGAGTCACGGACATGGAAGCTAAACGTTCCAGGTTAGCATTTTCGCGAGTACGGTGACGTGATTGCCGCGAAAAAAACCAGGAGTGCGTTGAATCGTGCGTTGACCGCTCCCTATGGCCGCGGCCCGGTGTCGGCGCTCTACTACTCCCCGAGCCGCGAGCAAAGGGAGCGGTTTGGACGAATCAACTTGTCCAACAACCTCACGGAGCGTTGATATATCCTCAATAAAGTCGAAAGACGATTGGAGGGAGCCTCGTGATCCGTTTTCGTCTCACTCTGCTTTCCCTTTGCGGCATGTGCGCGCTTCTGAATGCGGCGTCCCGCGTCCAGGTTCGCGTGCTCTCCGGGCGCGCCGATATGGTCACCGGCGGCGATGCGCTGGTCGAAACCACCGCGCCGGCGGCAAAATTCATGGTGACGCTCAACGGTGAGGACGTCAGCACATCCTTCCGGCCCGGAAAAACCGCGGGAACGATGATCGCCCGCATCCAGGGTCTCAAGGACGGAAAAAATCTGCTCGAAATCAAATCGGCCGCGGGCTCGGCGAAATTGGAGCTGACCAACTATCCCCTGACGGGGCCGGTCTTCTCCGGGCCGCATCAAAAGCCGTTCGTCTGCCAGACGGAACAGGCCGGTCTGGGGGCGCCGCTGGACGAAGATTGCAGCGTCAAAACCCAGGTGAGCTACGTGTACAAGTCGACGGTGCCTCCCCCGCCGAGAGGGCGCGGCCGCGGCCAGGCTCCCGGCGCGCTCCCGGCGGGATTCAAGCCGTTCGATCCCTCCGCGGGCCGGCCGCAGGATCTCGCTCAGACCACCACCGGTGAGGGAAAGACGGTCGATTACATCGTGCGCCGCGAGCGCGGGACGATCAATCGCGCGATTTACGAAATCGCCATGCTGGTGGATCCCTCCGCGCCCGCTCCCGATCCGTGGAGCGCAAGCGCCGGCTGGAATGGACGGCTCGTCTACTCTTTCGGCGGAGGCTGCGCGGCGGGCTACCGCCAGGGCCTTCCCGGCGGCGCGATCAACGACGAATTCCTGTCGAAAGGCTACGCGGTCGCGGTGTCCTCGCTGAACGTTTTCGGCAACAATTGCGACGACGTGATCTCGTCGGAGACCGCCATGATGATCAAGGAGCACTTTATCGAGGAGTTCGGCGTGCCGGTCCACACCATCGGCATCGGCGGCTCCGGCGGCGCGATCCAGCAGTACATGATGGCGCAGAATTATCCCGGCATTCTCGACGGTCTGCTGCCTCAGATCAGTTTTTCGGACAACGCCATCTATGAGAGCGTGATCGACTGCTCCGTGCTCGATCGCGCGTTCGCCAATATGAAGGTTCCGCTCGACGACGATCAGAAGGCCGCGATTTCGGGCTATGCGACGTGGAAAACGTGCAGCGAAGGCTGGATGGGCCGGGGCGCAGCGACCAGCCTCGCCAACAACCAGATCATGGCCGTCGCCTGCAACGCGGCGATTCCCAAGACGCTGGCGTTCGATCCGGTTTCGAACCCCGCCGGGGCGCGCTGCGATTATTTCGACGACCTGGTGAACGTGTACGGAAAAGATCCTAAGACGGGGACCGCGCGGCGCGCGCTCGATAACATCGGCGTCCAGTACGGGCTGGCTGTGTTTAACTCGGGGCAGATCAATTTTGACCAGTTCCTGGCGTTGAACCAGGCCGTCGGCGGGCACGATCGCGACGGTAACATCGTCGCGGCGCGCGACGTGGCCGATCCGGCCGCGCTCAAGATCGCCTATCAAAGCGGACGCGTCGATACCGGGGGCGGAAGTCTCGGCTCGATCCCCATTCTCGATACTCGCGG
>JASHWA010000562.1 GCA_030044325.1 Bryobacteraceae bacterium | reverse complement strand
TCCGCGCGCTTCTCGGTGCCTTCCAAAAACAGACCGGCGGAGAATTCGGCGAAGCCCTCCGACAGCCACTGGTCGTGATAACTCGCCCATCCGACCATGTGTCCCCACCATTGATGCGCGATTTCATGCGGCGTCACCTCCTGGATAAACTCGTCGTAGCGGAAGGCGTGCTGGCCCATCAGCATCCAGCGCTGCGTGGAATCGAAAAACGCGAACAGCGGCAGATAGACGAGCGACGGCCAGGACTGCCCGAAGTTCGGGTCCGGCTGCTGCGTGATGGCGATGCGGCCATACGGGCATTCGCCGAACCAGTGCTGGAACGTGCGGATGGAATTCTGGCCGTCGACGAGCGCGCGATCGGCCATCACCGCGGGCGTCAAATTCTGCTGTTGCGCCGCATTGAAGAGGTAACCGGGAACTTGTTCGGTGGCGTATGCCTCAATTTGATATTTCGTTTCCGGATCAATGACCTGTTTTTTCTTGAAACTCCCGTAATTAAACCCGGCGACGGCGAGCGGGACATCGGATTTCCATTGGGTAACCGCAAAATCGCCTTCTTTCGACTCGCTGACCAGCTTGCCGACGCTCACCAGCGTGTACGCCTTGGGGACCTTGAAGGTGAGGTCGTAAGTGGCGCGATCGAGAAAAGTATTGACGCTCGGATACCAGCTGGTGCGCGCGCGCACCGAAAAATTCCCGCTGCCCTCGCTCGAGACCACGTGATCGCCTTCATATTCGATGCGCAGCCGGTAAGCCGCGTCTTTTTTGAGCGGCTGCGGCATGATCACGTAAAACGATCCGTCGGCGCGGCGCGGCTCCTGGATGAAGGACAATTCGCGATTGTCCATGCTCACGCGCGTCACGCGCAGCGCCGGAAGCAGGCCGAAGCGGATCACGCGCGCGCTCGGCATCACCGCGGTAAAACTCACCTCGGCCGCCGAAGCCAGATGCGTGTTCTTTCCGATCACTGTTTCAATCGAATAATGCTGCGCTTGAATGATGCGCTTGTTTTCGGCCGAATCGACCGCGCTGCGAGCCCACTCCTCTTTCCGATGCGAGAGATACCAGATGCCCTCGCGCTCGCCCTGCGGATCGAAGTTGACCAGCGCGACCTCTTCGGGCGAAGGCAGCTGCGGCACGGCGCCCTGCGGTATTAAAAGGAAGCGGAGATCGGCGTAACGCTTGCCGTTCAGATACGCGCGAAACGAACCCTGTTGGTGCGGGTTGTACAACTCGGCCAGCACATCGGCGTCCAGGTTCCGAATATCTTCGCGGGTGAACATCGCTTCCGTCATGCTGCGCGGGTTTTCCGGCTGGCGGCGCACGCGCTCGCGAAAAGTCTTGAGCACGGCAGCCGCGGCCGGATTGATATCGGTGGTTCGCGCCTGCGCGGTGATTTCATCAAACGTGTCGTCCGTGAACAGGAACGTCGCGGCGATGAATTCCTCATCCACCGAGGCCGCGCCGATCACTTTTTGAAGATGCTGCTGCTCGATGGGAATGGCCGGCGTCATCTCCAAACGGCCGTCGCCGATGAACACGCCGATCGCCACGCGGCTGAGCACCGGCGGAAGAAACACGATCTGGCCGCGGCGCAGCGTGAGCGTCGCGACGTCGCGCTTGAGCTGGATGTTTTCGACGCGATAAGCGACATTCGGAAGCCCGTCGCGCAGCTTGCGATAGTTTGCATCGGAGTTGGCGAGCGCGGAACGCTTCCCGGTAACTTCGACCTCGGTTTCAACCGCCGCGATTTTCAGATCGATAACGATTTCGCGCGCTTCGTTTTCAGAGAGCGTCACGCTCACCGAGGCGGGCGCGAATCCGGAGCGCTCCACCGCGATGGTCCACGCGCCGGCCTGCAAATGTTCGAATACGAAATGACCGCGATCGTCGGTGACGGCGGAAAGCGGCGCGGGACCCTTCGCGGAAACGGAAACGCCCGAAACCGGCGCGCCGGAGGGGTCCCGGACCACTCCTTCGAGTTTCGCCGCGTATGCCATCGAAATGAAACACAACAGGAAAATAATTGCGCGAAAATAGCGCATATTTTCGGAATGTTACCATATTGCGAATGTTCTCCCGGCGCTTGAAATGGGATCTCGCGCCCAATCCGCTGGCGCGATTGGTCCAAGAAAAACACGCTTCGGGAGCGAGCGTGCTGGATCTGACCGAATCGAATCCGACGCGCGCGGGAATCGCGTATCCGCGGGAAATTGCCGATGCGCTTGCCGATGCGCGCGCGCTGCGCTACGATCCGTCGCCGCGCGGCCTCCATTCGGCCCGCGTAGCCGTCGCGGGATATTATGCGGAGCGGAACAGAGAAGTCTCGCCCGATCGGATTCTGCTCACCGCGAGCACCAGCGAAGGGTACGCGTACCTGCTCAAGTTGCTGGCCGATCCGGGCGATGAGATTCTGACGCCGCGGCCTTCCTATCCGCTGTTCGAATTCCTCGCCGCGCTCGAATCGGTGCATGTGCGCCAATACCCCCTACGGTATGACGGCGCGTGGCATGTCGATTTCGCGGAGATGGAGCGGATGATTTCGGCGCGAACGCGCGCGATCGTGGTGGTGAATCCGAACAATCCCACCGGATCGTTTCTGAAACTCGATGAATGGGAGCGATTGCAGGAATTGGCGCGAGCGCGCGGGATCGCGGTCATCTCGGATGAAGTTTTTTCGGACTACGCGTTCGGCGCGGCGCCGCTAAACGCGCGCACCAGCGCGCTGACGTTCAAGATGAGCGGACTTTCGAAAATCGCCGGACTGCCGCA
>JASHWA010000561.1 GCA_030044325.1 Bryobacteraceae bacterium | reverse complement strand
GAAGGCGTGAGACGAGCCGCGAACCCCGTCGTCCTGGCGCAGTTCGACTTTTCAAGCACCGGGTCGTTGCTCTACCTTCCCGGGCCGGCGGTGGTGGACTCGAGCCAGTACTTCCCCGTCAGCCAGGCGTCCCGCAACACCTATGTTATCCGCAAGACCAGACACGTAATATCGTCGTGCTGGCGGGTGAGCCCCACGAACGCATCCACTGATGACATGATGCCTGTGAGGGCTTCCGCGGCCGTCGTATTTTGCAGCACCTTGAGCACCGGCAGCAAGCGTTGTTCGCCATACTCGCGCGCTTGGTTATCTTCGGCTTCGACCAGGCCGTCGGTGAAGATCAACAGCAGATCGCCACTTGCCAGCGCCGTGGCGCCGAACGGATACGTGAGGGACGCGTCGATGCCCAGCGGCAGGCCGCCCGCTTCCAGGCGCTCGATCGCGCCCGAAGCACGCCGCAGGACGGGCCAATTGTGACCGGCGTTCACGTAGGTGAGGGCTCCCGTGGCGGGCTCCAGCTCGGCCAGGAACGCCGTGGTGAAGCGCCGTCCATGGACGCTCTGTTCGCACGAATAGCGATTCACCTGGCTCACCAACTCCGCGAGCGAGCCGGGCAGTGCTGCCAGCGTGCGCAGGCTGGCCTGCAAAGTCGCGGTCAGCAGTGCCGCCGGAACGCTCTTGCCGGCTACGTCGGCCACCACCATCAGCAGGCGCCCGTTAGGGCGGAAGAAGACGTCATAGTAGTCGCCGGCGACGGTGTTGGCCGGCCTGCTGGCGAAAGCGATATCCACGCCGGGTACGCTCGGCGCCGTCGACGGCATCAGCCAGCTTTGAATCTCCCGGGCGATTTCAAGATCGCGCTTCATAGCGACCCGGTCCGACAGTTCCAGCGCGAGCAGAACAATCAACACGATACCCGCGAAAAACTCCGAGTCTCCCGTATCGAACTTGAACTCCTGGCCGCCCTTACTAATGTCGATTCCCGGAAGCAAGAGCAGCACCAGCGCGATCAGGAGCAGCACACGGCGTCCCGGCGTGAGCTTCATCATCATCGCCCAGAACAGGCCGCTTGCGATCCGCCACCAACGCTTCGAGCGAGATTCGCCTGCATGCGCAGCGTGGTTCACTTCCTGGGAGTAGAGCTGGTAACTGTCGCGCGCATCGGTGCGGAATTGCGTCCAAAGCTGCTGGACCGCCATGCCGTCGCTGATCCTCCGCCAGAAATTCCGGAGCTTTCGCACCATTCGGCTCAAGTATAAGCTGACCGGCGATGGCGATCCGAGTCAGCCTTGCGGCCCCAGGCCTGCCAATCTCAACTAGCCGAGTTATCGCTGGGCAGGGGTGCGCGCCGGCATCTTACGTACGCCATGGATCACAGGCGGAAGGTCTTTAATTTCATCGTACACCTCAGTGATGAACCGATCCTTGCTCTGCTGGGTATCGCCCAACGTCGTCGCGTCATAGGGTGCGGTCAGGTTCGCGGCCAGGACCTCATCTAACGATTTACCCTGGTCGCGCAACTTCTGCACCTTTGCCAGAATGTCAACCAGCATGGCGCGGTAGCCCAGCAGGTCCTTTTTCTTGACCAACGTGCCGTGGCCTGGCACCAGCGTGGTATCCGGACCGGCAATCTTCTCGATGAGGTCAACCGCCTCGATCATGCCCCTGATCGAACCGCCATTGGCCTGATCTGCGAACGGATACCCGAAGTTGCGATAAAAATCCTCGATGTAGATCACATTGGCCTTGTTGAAGCGAACGATCGTGTCTCCCGCAGTATGCGACGGCATCATCGGTATAAAATCCACCGTTTCGCCATTCATATGTATGGTCACCGCAGGGTCGCCCGGTGAGCCGTATCGATACGTCGCGGTTGGAACACCGTCGGGATCGGGCGCTCGGCCGCGAGCGCCACGCGGGCTGAGCATCTCCTCGCGCAGATTTTCCTGCGCGAAGATCACCGCACCCTGCTTCGCGAAGAAGGCATTACCGCCGGTGTGGTCGGGGTGAATATGCGAATTGACCACCAGCTTTATGGGGGCGGCGGTGAATGTCCGGATCGTGTCCAGCGTCTTCGACGCCAGTTGCGGGTCCTCCGTATCCACCATCAGCACGCCGTCAGAGCCGAAGAGCACCGCCACTCGACCACCGGCAGCATCGGGATGCGCCGGGTCCAGACCCGCCGAGCCGTGCAGACAATACAGATTCGGAGACAGCTTCTCGGTCACCAACATCTGGATTCGATCCCAGGGCGTCTGGTAGCCGCGCGGAAACTCGTAAGGGCCTTTTCCGGGTGGAACAACAGTGATCGGAAAACCCTGTTCCTGTGCCCATACGCTTCCGGAAGCAAGGAACATCACCGCCAGCGCCCACGGTAACAGCAGCCTCAGTTTCATAGCTCTCATCCCTCCCATAACCTGCGCTTCGATATATTACAGGATCTGAAGCCCGGCAGGGTCGAGTGCTGATGCGGTTGAGCTTCATAATCCGCCCGCCGCTGTGATAGCGTAGCGGCATGCGTGCCCGGATGGCGCTGGCTGTCGTAATGGCGCTCGTTTTTTGCCTGAACGCCGACCGTGGCCCGGCGGATTGGCCCGTGTGGGGCGGCGACCAGGCAGCGGCGCATTATTCGACCCTTACCGAAATCAACACCTCGAATGTCGCGCGCCTGCATCAGGCCTGGAACTGGGCTACGGGCGAGACTCCGCTCGCGCAATACGGCACGCGGCCGGGCATGTTCGAGAACACGCCGGTGATGATCGATGGCGTGGTGTACGTGACCACGCCGTACAACCGCGTGGTGGCGCTGGAGGCGGAAAGAGGCAAGCAGTTGTGGGCGTACGATCCCAAATCGTACGCCGACGGCCAGCCGCCCAATGGCACCGGATACGTGCATCGCGGAATCGCGCTGTGGAAGGACGGCCGCGATCTGCGAATTTTCCTGAATACGCGCTACCGCCTGATTTCGCTCGACGCCAAGACAGGCAAACCCGTAAATTCCTTCGGCGATAACGGCGTGGTGGATCTGAGCCAGGGACTGGTCTGGCAGATCAACAAAATGCATTACACGGAAACCTCGCCGCCGGTGGTGTACAAGAACCTGGTGATTGTGGGCAACGGCGTGGGCGACCGGTTGATGTACAAAAACGATCCGCCCGGCGATGTGCGCGCGTTCGATGCGCGCACCGGCAAGCGCGTGTGGACCTTCCACACGATTCCCCAGGCGGGCGAATTCGGCAACGAAACCTGGGGCGCCGATTCGTGGAAATTCACGGGTCACACCAACGTGTGGGCGCCCATGAGTGTCGATGAGAAACGCGGGCTGGTGTATCTTCCCGTCAGCACGCCGAGCAACGATAACTACGGTGGAAATCGCCCCGGAAACAACCTGTTTGGCGAAACACTGACGTGCCTGGACGCCAATACGGGCGAGCGCAAGTGGCATTTTCAGATCGTGCATCACGGGTTGTGGGATTACGATCTGGCCTCGCCTCCGATTCTTGCGAGCATTCATGTCGATGGGCGGAAAATCGATGCGGTCGTGCAATTGACCAAGGAAGGTTTCGCGTTCGTGTTCGATCGCGTCACGGGAAAGCCGGTGTGGCCGATCTTGGAGCGGCCGGTTCCGGGAAGCGACGTTCCCGGCGAGCACGCATCGCCCACACAGCCGTTTCCCACCAGGCCGCCCGCGTACACGCCGCAAGGCGTTTCGCTCGAGGACGCGTTCGACCTCACGCCGGAACTGAAGTCCGAAGCGCAGAAGGAGATGCTGAAATACCGGCTGGGCCCGCTGTTCACGCCGCCGTCGCTCCAGGGAACGCTGATGCGTCCGGGCGTGATCGGCGGAGCCAACTGGGGCGGCGGCGCGTTCGATCCTGAAACCGGAATACTGTACCTGAAGACCACGAATCAAGCGGCGCTGGTGCGCGTGAAGCGTGCCGCCAAATCCGCAGAAGTCGATGCGGAGTGGACTGGCGATCTCGGCGCGCAGGCGACCTTCGACGGCCGTCTGCCGCTGACCAAGCCGCCTTACGGTCACGCCACCGCGATCGATCTGAATCGGGGAGCCATCCTTTGGCAACAACCGTTCGGCGATTGGCCGGAGTTGCGCAACAATCCGGCGCTCAAAGGAGTCGAGCTGCCAAAAGCGCTGGGAATCGCCGGACCGCAGGGCGGAATCGTGACCAAAGGCGGTTTGTTCTTCGTCGGTGGAGAGGATATGTCGCTGCATGCGATCGATAAAACCAATGGAAAGGATGTATGGCAGGGCGCGCTCCCCGGCCGATCGTACGGGGTTCCGATGACGTATCGCACGCGCAGCGGAAAACAGTTCGTGGTGATCGCGACGGGACAGGGCGCGGGCGCTGCGCTGGTCGCGTTTTCGCTGTAGAAGGGAACTGGATGCAAAGACGCAGCTTTTTTCAACGCATTTTCGCAGCCGGCGCCGCGCTCGTTTCGCCGCGCTGGGCGCGCGCGCAACGCCTCGAGCAGCCCATGCGGGCGCTGGCTCGCGTCGTGCTGCCGGGGACGCTCGGCGAAGCGCGGATCGATCAGGTCGCGGCCGATTTCGTGGTGTGGATTCGCGATTACCGGCCGGGTGCGGAAATCAGCTCAGGTTACGGCCACCCGCGGACCCAGGTCACCGGGCCGGATCCATCGAAAAATTATGCGCCGCAGCTGGCCGCGCTCGGATCGCCGGTTAGGCGTGAGGCCGTGGAGCAAGCGCTCGCGGATTCCAAGGTGGATCGCATTCCGCCGCGGCCCGACGGACGCCATGTCGCCTCCGACCTGCTCGCGTTCTTTTTCAGTTCCGGGGAAGGCGAGGATCTGCTGTACAACGCCGAGATCAGACGCGATGATTGCCGCGGGCTGGCCAATTCCGGAAAACGCCCGGCGAAGGTGGTCTGATGGCGGCTTACGAAAGCGACGTTTGCATCATCGGAGCGGGCATCAGCGCGGCGATGCTCGCCGAAAAATTGTCGGAGCTGCGCCCCGGTCTCAAGATCACCGTAGTCGAGGCGGGAAAATCCATCTTCGATTTCGACAACCGCTTCAAGTATCGCGAGCGCATGATCCGCTACGGCGAGAATCCGTGGCCCGGCGATTCTATCGAAGGCCAGGCCGCGCAGGGCCAGATCTCGCGGACCATGGCCGTCGGCGGACTCGCGCTGCACTGGGGCGGAACGTGCAATCGATTCTCGCAAGAAGATCTGCGCCTGAAATCGATGTACGGACTGTACCAGGATTGGCCGATCGAATGGGCCGAGCTGGAAAAATTCTACTGCGAAGCAGAACGGCGGCTGGGCGTTTCGGGCGAACCGAGCCAGTTCCCCGAAGACCGGCGTTCCGAACCGTATCCCATGAAACCGATCCCGCTCACCTGGAGCCTGGAGCGGCTGAAGGAGTGGGGCAATCGCAGCGGCATCCCGTTTCAGGCCACTCCCCAGGCGAAAAACACCGTGCCTTACGGCGGCCGGGCTGCGTGCATCCGCTGCGGCACCTGCGATATCTGTCCCACCGGCGCGCGTTACTCGCCGGATTTCACCTTCAAACAACTGCTCGCGGCAAACAAAATCGAGCTGCACGATGAAACTCTCATCCGCAAATTGGTGCTCGACGATACGAAGGCTTGGTTGGCTGCGGCGCGCGGCGTGAATCCGCGGGGCGAAGTGGAATATCGAGCCAAGGCATTCGTGGTCGCCTCCGGCTACACGTGGAGTTCGCATCTGTTGCTGCTGTCGGCAAATGCGCGATTTCCCGAGGGGCTGGCGAACCGCGCCGGGCAAGTGGGCAAGTACATGAACGGTCACGGATTCATTCAGGCGTTCATCGAAATCGACCAGGACATCCTGCCGGATATGAATCCACAATACGGTTTGATTTCACGCCGGTTCTTCCGCTGCTCGCCGGGCGATCCCTATGTTCGCCACGATCTGCGCATCTGGGAGGCGGGGCGTGGCGCGCCGCGAATGCAGGACACCGGCGGCCGAATTCTGTTGGGCGACGATATCGTGAACGACTGGCGTTCGCGATCGCGGCGCGGTGTCGCGCGCGTCCGTGCGTATTACGACATTCATCCGGCCGAGAACAGCGAGCTGACGCTCGATTCGTCGGCGAAAAACAAGTGGGGCGATCCGATGCCGAAAATCGCGCACCGGCCGGACGCGGCATCGCAAGCGCGCCATGAATCGACGCGCCAACACATGGCGGACGTCTTCGCGCGCATGGCCCATAATGACAATGGAAAAATTCTGCGAATCAACGAAGGGGATTACCTCGATCATCCTGCGGGTGGATGCCGCATGGGCGCCGATCCCGCATCCAGCGTGTGCGATTCCTTCGGCCGCACGCACGATCACGAAAATCTCTTTGTGGTCGGCGCGCCGACGCTGCCCACCGCCGGTTGCACCAACGGGACGCTGACGTTTGTCGCTCTGACGCTGCGATCGGCGGAGGAAATCGCCAAGAATTTCAGAAAAAGCTAAGCGTACCTCTCTGCCGCCCGTTCGCTCGATGCGGACTCGCCTGAGGCGCCGAACTTCGTCCATTGCGGCGTGTTGCCGCTGGGGACGGGAAGTGCTGACTTCTCGCCGTTGAGGTCGCCCTTGAAGTCGCCTTGACGGGCACGAATCGTTGCCATAAACTCAGGCAGATGAATGGAGGGGGCCTGGCGCTGGTGCTCGCGACCGCCTGGGCGGCAGCCGGGCAGAACGCCGCAACCGGGCAAAACGCGCCCCGCAATTCGGACGGCAACCCCGATTTGGGTGGAATCTGGCAGGCGATGAACACCGCCGAGTGGAACCTGGAGGGGCATGCCGCATCGGCCGGAATCTTTCCGCAATTGGGGGCGATCGGCGCCACTCCCCCGGGAGAGAGCGTGGTCGAAGGTGGAACAATCCCCTATCTCGGGGAAGCCGCCGCGAAGAGAAAAGAGAATTTTGCCAACCGCTGGACCGCGGACCCTGAAATCAAGTGCTACCTGCCTGGCGTCCCACGCGCCAATTACATGCCGTATCCTTTCCAGATCGTGCAGTCGAGGAACACGATTCTGTTCAGCTACCAATATGCCGGAGCGGTGCGCATCGTGAGCCTCAATTCGAACAAAGAAGCGCCGATCGATAGCTGGATGGGCTGGTCGAACGGGCATTGGGAGGGCGACACACTGGTGATCGACGTGACCGGCCTGAACGACAAGACCTGGTTCGACCGCGCCGGGAATTTTCATTCCGATGCCCTGCACGTGGTGGAGCGATACACGCCGCGCGACGCGGGAATGCTCGATTACCAAGCGCGCATCGAAGATCCCAAGACCTTTTCGCGTCCCTGGACGATTAAAATGATCCTTTACCGGCACCGGGAGCCGAACGCGCGGCTGCTGGAGTTCAAGTGCGTCGAATTCGTGGAAGAATTGATGTACGGTCCTCTGCGGAAGAAAACAGGAGGCGGGCAATGAATGCTTGGCGCGCTTCGATCGCCGCCGCGGCGCTGAGCGCGGCGGCTTTATGCCAGCCGTCCGCAATTCCACCCACGCCCGAAGGTCATCCCGACTTTCAGGGTATCTGGACCAGTGCGTCCGTGGTTCCGCTGGAGCGTCCGGCGGAGTTGAAGGGCAAGGAATTTTACACGCCGGAAGAAGCGGCCGAAAACGCGAAGAAGGTCTTAGGGATTTCGAGCTGGGAGCGGCTCGGCGTGCAGGCGCGCGAGCACTACAATATGTCTCAATATGGCCTGGATCTGAGCCAGGTGAAAGTGGCCCCCACGCTCCGCACTTCCCTGATCGTCGGACCCGGCGGCCGCATCCCGCCGTACACGCCGGAAGCGAAACAGCGCCTGGCCGAACGCGCCGCGCGCAACCGCGGGCACCAGTTCGACGGCCCTGAAAATCGCCCGCTCCAGGAACAGTGCCTCATGTTTTCGACCGAAGGGCCGCCGATGGTGCCTGCCGCGTATAACAGCAACCTGCAGATTGTCGAGGACGCCGGCCACGTGGCCATCGTGCAGGAGATGATCCACAGCGCGCGCGTGATTCCCACCGACAACAGCCCGCACCTTGCGCCCGAAATCCGCCAATGGGCCGGCGACTCGCGCGGACATTGGGAGGGCGACACGCTGGTGGTGGACACGACCAACTTCACGGACCGGACCGCGTTTCACGGCTCGACCGAAAACCTGCACCTGGTCGAGCGGTTCACTCGCATCGACGCTGATACCCTCCTGTATGAGTTCACCGCCGACGATCCGCACACCTGGACGCGGCCGTGGACCGCCCAGATTACGCTGGCGCGAATCGAGGGACCCATTTTCGAGTTCGCCTGCCATGAGGGCAACCGCGGCATCGCCAACACTTTGAGCGGCGCGCGTGCCGCCGAAAAAGCGGCGCGGCAAGTGAAAGGGACGCAATCGAAATGAAGTTTTTGACTGCGTGTTTCCTGCTTGCGCTCTCCCCGCTCGAAGCGCACCACTCCTTTGCGGCCGAATTCGATGTGAACAAGCCCGTCAAGCTTCGCGGGATTGTCACGGAGATGGAGTGGACCAATCCGCATTCCTGGATTCATCTCGACGTAAAAGGCCCCGACGGCGAGGTTACCGGCTGGATGATCGAAGGCGGCAGTCCCAATGCGCTGCTCCGCCTTGGTTTCAACAAATCGGCATTGCCCAAGGGAAGCGACGTGGTTGTAGAGGGCTTTCGTGCCAAGGACGGCGCGAATCGCGCTGTCGGCCAGTTCGTCGCTTTCGCCGACGGGCGCAAACTTTTCCTGGGCGGATCGGCTCCAGGCGCACAGGGTGGCGGAGACAAATAAAGCTGAGACTGGTGGCGCGACCTTCGCTGGCGCTCAGGCGTCCAGGTGCGGATGCTTTAGGTGATGTCCGCTCGCGTCCTGATACGCCTTTGTGACCGCGAGCAACTCGGCCTCGCCGAATGGACGAGCGTAAAAGGTGATCGCCCCCGGCGATCCGGATGCCGCGAAACCGTGTGGAACGCTGGTCGCCGGATAGCCGGCCGAATTGGCCATCGCAAAGTGCCGCTGTGTGACGCTACGCCGCGCGTTGACACCGGAGCCGCGCCCCCGGCCCGATTCCTGCGCAGCGCCCGCGCCTCGCCCCCGGCCCTCGCCGCCGCCCATGTTGGCCGGCACAAGATACACGTCGACGTGTGCTGTCGCCTCGGCGAGTTTCATCATCATCATCGCGCGCGCCCTTTGCGATTGCAGATACTCCACCGCCGGGATGACGCGCGCGCTGCGGAAGCCGTTCGCGCGCCCGGGATTGGAGAGCTGCTTGTCCCGTCCGCTGCGCACCAGCTCATCGAAGAAGGCCCCCGACTCCACTCCGAATCCCGACGCTTCCAGGTCCCAGTCGGGCACTTTCACCTCAACCAGCTTCAGGCCGAGAGTCTCCACCTGTGCGATCGCGCGCTGATTCATCTCCTTTGCCGGCGCATCGCGGACTTCCTCGAACGCGTCCTTCAGGTATCCTACGCGCAGCGCGCGGATGTCGGAGTGAGCGTTCCAGCGGAACGGGATCTCGGACACGCTTAGATCGCGCCCATCCGGCCGGGCGATCACGCTCATCACCACCGCGCAGTCCTCTACGTAGCGGCACAGCGGCCCCAGCCGGTCCTGGGTCCAGGAGAGCGCCATCACGCCGTGGCGGCTCACGCGGCCGAACGTTGGCCGCAATCCTGAGATGCCGCACCTGCCGGAGGGGCTCAGGATCGATCCGCTGGTCTCGGTGCCGATCCCGAATGCGACGCAACCGGCCGCGGTCGCCGAAGCGGGACCGGCCGACGATCCGCTGGAACCTTCCGATAGATTCCAGGGATTCTTGGTCTGGCCGCCAAACCAGCGGTCTCCGGAAGCCAGCTCGCCGGAGGTCAGTTTCGCCAGCAGCACCGCGCCGGCCTCGCGCAGCATCTCGACGACGCTCGCATCTTCATCGATGATCTGATCCTTGTAAGCATTCGATCCCCACGTGGTTTTATATCCCCTCACCGCGATGATGTCCTTTGCGCCCCAGGGAATTCCGTGCAGCGGTCCTCTGTATTTCCCCGCGGCGATCTCCGCGTCGGCCTGCTTGGACTGCGCCCGGGCGACATCATCGAGGAACGTGACCACGCAGTTCAGCTTCGGGTTGTACTTGTGCAGCCGTGCAAGGTACATCTCGGTCAGCTCGACCGAGGTCACCTGCCGCGTCTTGAGCAAATGCGCCAGTTGCACCACCGAAGCAAACGCAAGGTCCTCCAGGTTCGTGGGCCGTTTCACCGCGGCCGAGCTGAACCGCAGCGGCTCGCGCGTCCGGTTCACCTTCATCCCCGCAACCAGCGGGCTGAAGTAAAACGGCGGCGCGACGTCGTTGGGGATTTCGAGCTTGCGAACCTCTTCAAATCCGGCCAGATTACGATTGACCGCTTGGAGCATGGCCTTGCGATCTTCTTCGCTGAAATTGAGGCCCGCGAGCGCCAGCGCTCCGGTCAGCATTTCGGCAGTGACGCGAGCCTCGCCGCCTGCCTGAATCTGCGCCCACAAAACGCCTGGCAGCATCGTCGCGCCGAGCCCGATACCGGAGAAGTAGGAAAGAAGGCGCCGGCGGCTTTGTTCAATATCGTGGAGCATAGGCGCGATTATAACGTGCATTCCTTCCCCGAAAATCGCCTCCGAGCCGGGGGCCAAGGCCGGGCGCCTGTTCCAGTGCTTGAAAACGTCCTGCCATCGGGAGCGTGGCCATAACCGCGGACGCCCAATGGGGCGTCATCCGCTGCCAGCGAGTCGCGAACGCCAACCACGGCGAAAGGCCGCTACATTCGATCTATGATCGCGTTCA
>JASHWA010000058.1 GCA_030044325.1 Bryobacteraceae bacterium | reverse complement strand
GTGTCGGGCTATACGGCGGCATTTCGGGCGATTTGCCCAGCGCCACGCCGCCGTGGCCGATGATGGCGATCAGATTCTCGCGGCTGAATTGGTTCAGCGTGGCTCCATCGGAAAAAGAATGAGGCGGCGTACTCAAATTGTCGTGGTTTGAGACTCTCTCGGCGGTGGATTCCGGATTGTGGCAGCGCGCGCAATATCTTTCGTTCAGGACCCGCCCAAGTGTTTCCTGGTAATCGAGGGCGATTTCCGGGAAGATCACCTGGAGAGTCTTGCCGCTTTTGTCACGGGTTGTCGCGACCAGAGAATATCTTCCGGACCGGCTGCCGAGCCGGACCGGGGTGCTGAGCTGGCCGTCAGATCCGGTAATGCCCGAAGCGGGATCGAAAACCACGCCGGAGGCCGCGCTGAACCGCACCAGCGCACCGGCGACCCCGTTGCCTTGTGCATCATTGACTTGAACCACCACCGGCTGATCGAGCGCCGCGCCCATGCCGGTCACCTGCTTTTCGCCGGACACATCGACGATGGCGGCGCCGAACGCCGTTGCCGCCGGCGACGGCGCGGGCGCCCGGCGGCATCCCGCTGCCGCCAGCAGTGCGAGGGTCGCCACGATTGGCTTCATTTGGAGGCTCCCTGTTGGGGCGGGGCCTTCGGCTGCATCAAGAACGCCGTGATGGCGCGGGCGTCGTCGTCGTTCATATTCCAGTTCAACTCCAGACTGCCGGGCCGCAGAGCCTGTGCGTTCTTCAACCAACGAAAGATCCATGCCGCATTCAATCGGAGGCCCACTTGTGTAAGCGTCGGCCCAATATAACCCTTGTCTTTGTTGGGATCGAGAATATGGCAGGAATTGCAGGCGTATTTGCCGTAGTAGAGGTCCTTGCCGTGAGCGGCGTCGCCGGAGGTGAATTTCGATGCGCCGATCTGGTCGCGATCGAACGCTGGGGTCTGATATACCGTCAAGATGTAGTCAGCCAGAACATTCGCTTCCTCGTCGCTCAGATTGAACTTCGGCATACGGCGGATCAACGCCGGACGGAGCGTATTCGGAGCTTTCAGGAATTTTACCAGCCAGCTTCGCTGCACGGAAGTGCCCTCCCAGCTCAAGTCAGGCGCCATATCGCCACCGCGGCCGTTGATGGTGTGGCAGCTAAAGCAGCGCAGATCGTTCATCAACTGACCCGCGCGGCCAGCCGGTTGATAGGTGGAAGGCTCGGGCGCCGGGATTCGCAGCGCGGGCGGGAGCGTTTTTCCCCGGCTGGTCTGTGCCAGAAGCGCGGTGACCAGCGCGTCCACCTGCGCATCCGACAAAGTGAACTGCGGCATTTTGAGCGCGTTTCCAAAGGAGCGCGGCTTGCGAATCTTGGCCGCGATGTAATCGGGCAGCGTGTGCGGCATTCCCGGCAGGAAGATGATCTTCGAAAGCGGCAGGCTTCCCACGGCGGTCAAATCCGGAGCGAAATTTTCCTGGTGCGCGACGCCGTTGATGTCGTGGCAGACCGCGCAGCCGCGCTCGACGACGAGTTGTTTGCCGTGGGTGATCTGTGAGGGAGTCGCCGCGCTGAGGTGAACGTTGGCCAGAAAATCGGAGTCCGTTTTGCTCTCCAGGAATCCCATGATTAAGCCGATGTCTTTCGCCTCGAAGCGAAAGTGCGGCATTCTGGTGTCGGGATCGTAAGTCTTGGGATCGCGGATCCATTCGGCCAGCCATTCCGGCCTGACTTTGGAGCCGATTCGCGTCAATTCCGGTCCTAGGTCGCCGCCGACCAGCAGCCCCGCGGCGTTCTGCATGGCGTGGCAGGAGGCGCAGAACGATTCTCCATAGGTGCTCGACCCTTGTTGCAGCGCGGCGGCATCGTCTGTGGCAGGAACAGGCGGGACTTTGATTGCTTCCGTGGTGTAAGGCGTGCTCTGGCCGATCAGGAACGCGGAAATATCGCGGGCGTCATCGTCGCTCAACTGAAAGTTGGGCATGGTGGCCGTGGCGGCGTAGGCCTGCGGATTCTTGATCCAGGCGAAGATCCATTCGCGAGTGGTCTTGGCGGCGATGTGCTTGAGCGGAGGGGGATCATCGGTTCCGGCCACGGTGCGGCTTTCCGGCGACGTCAGCTTATGGCAATGCACGCAGCCGTAGCGGGCGAGCATGGCTCGTCCGGCGCCGAGTTGCGGCGTGCCGGTAAGCGGGCGTTCGTGGCACTCTCCGCAGCTCGATTCGATATAGCGGGCGGGCAGGATAGGTTGTTCCCATGCCAACGTGCTGCGGTGGGCTTCCTCCACCGTCGTCGCCGCGCCCTGCCCCCGATGGCACATCACGCATCCGAACTCGGTCAAAGAATGCGGAATGGGCGGGTGGGGAAGAAACGGCTGCGGCCCGACGCCGGCGAGCGAGGCTTCTTTTAAGGCGATGTGACAGGTGGCGCAACGATCGACAACGCCCAGCTCGGGGAGCCAGATCTGTTGCACGCCGCCCTGGAACCGCCGCGCCAGCGACAGGCCGTCGCTGCGGTTGCGGATCAGATTGAGGTACTCGTTTTGATAGTGCAGCCATTCGCGTAAATGATCCCTGGCGGGCACGACGGCGAGCACGACCAACAGGACGACGCTCAACGTGCCGAACGCACGTGCGCTCGCTCCGAACAGAGTGTGATAAGCCGAACGAATTCGCTCGCGCACGTCAATCCACCTCCCAGGGCCACACCAACGCCCACCCGGCGCCCCGGAAGAAAGTCCCGATCAACGTCAGGATGGTGGCGACGATCAGAAACCAGGACATGATCCAGAACGGAAGAGGCTTCAAATGCAGCCATCGGCGGAAGGCGCCGGCGTGCGCGGATGGGAACGCTCCAACAAGCGTCAGGGCCACGATCGCGACGGTGGGGATGAGCACGGCCCAGACTTTGAACCACGAAAGAAAAACCGCGACCAGGGCGACCACCAGGATCAGAGTGCGGACCTTGGCATCGCGGTTCCGGATCCAAAAGCCTTCGGCCTCAATGTTGATTCCGAAATAGGGGATCACGATGAGGGCCAGCACCACCAGAGTCGGAATCAAAACGCCTCCCACAACCGGCGGGAAATAATGCAGCAGCTCCTGCAGGCCAAGGAAGTACCAGGGAGCCTTGGCCGGATTGGGCGTCTGCATCGGATCCGCCAGCCCTTCAAGCGGCGCATTCCAGAACAGGGAGACCAGCGCGAGCGCAAGCAGCAAAATTTCGGAGGCGACGGCGGCTCGGAACAGGACCTCCGGGTAGGTCATCACATATCGGTCATCCCGCGTCCGGACTTGCGGCGAGGTGCGCCGCGTGACAAACGCCACGCGAACCGGGGTGCGGCGGCTGTCGGAATCCATCGAGGCGGTGAAATCCTTCGGCTCAGTCATCGCTTTTCTCCCCGGTGTACAACCCGCCATCCTTGCGAATCCGCCAGAAGTGCACGGCCACGAACAGGGCGGCGATCAGGGGCAAGATGACGCAATGCAATACGTAAAATCGCAGCAGCGCATTGGCGTTCACGGTGTGGCCACCCAGGATCAGGAACCGGATCTTGGCGCCCAGCAGCGGCACGGCGGCGAGAATATTCGAGCCGACGGTAATGGCCCAGAAGGCGAGCTGGTCCCACGGGAGCAGGTAGCCGGTATAGCTCAAAAATAGCGTGATCATGAGGAGGATCACGCCGATCACCCAGTTGAATTCGCGCGGCGGGCGATAGGCCCCGCGATAGAACACCTTGAATAAATGCGCGAAGACGAGCAGCACCATCGCGTGCGCCGACCACCGGTGAAGGTTGCGCAGGAACACGCCGGCCGAAACCACGAACTGCAAATCCTTCATATCCGCATAGGCTTGCGGAACCGAAGGATGGTAATACAGCATCAGCAAAATGCCGGTCACGGTCAGAATTAGAAAGCATGCCAGGCTGAGCGTTCCGAGATACCAGGTGACGCCGAACTCCAGCGCGCGCCGGCGCACCTTGACCGCCGCCAGGTGCAGGAAGACGTTTTGCTGAACCGCCAGCGACCGGTGCAGATTGCTTTGGCCGCTTCCGGCGCGAAACACCGAGCGCCAAACCCGGCTCTTCCTGAATTCAGCGAATTCCTCAACAAGATTCGCCATTTTAAATCCTTACGAACTGTTTTTTTTCCAGAGGTTCGGAGCGGTCGACGAGCAGATTGCCGTCGTCGTCCACCCAGGTCTTGAGCCAGGGGAGGGGGCGCGGCGCCGGACCATCGAATCTGACTCCGTCGATATGAAACTTGCTCCCGTGGCATGGGCAGGCGATGATTCCCAGTTCCGGTTTCCAGGCGGTGAGGCACCCCAGATGGGTACACACGGCGGAGAGCGTGTAAATGCCCTGGGCACCGTGCACGATGTAGATTCCGTTCTGCGGGTCCGGAGTTACCGAATCCGCGGGGTAGAGGTCAGGCTTGCCGGCGTCCACGATCGGCGAGGGCTCATAGAGCACGTTGGGCGAAAGAAATTCGTAGCCGAAGACGGCCGAGCCGGCTCCCGCCACGGCGATGGCTCCGAGTCCGACTTTCGCGAATCTGCGGCGGTTACACTCGGCGCACGGCTGCCCGACAGCGCTTTCGGGTTTTTTGACTTCGTCTGACATTCTATTCTCCTGGTGCACGCAAAGCGGGCTCGGAAGCGAACAGCTTCAGCGAGTAGGCTTCCATGGTGATCACATTCACAGGGCATCGCTCGGCACAGAGTCCACAGCGGATACAGCGCGTTTCATCCTTGAGCATGGCCGCGCCGGAGATCACGCCAAGCTCGCTCGCGGCCATATCGTCCAGCTCGACATGGAAGATTTCGCTGTCGCTGCGAATTTGCTCCAGCACGTTCGGGGCAATTCCGATCCGCTCCAGCGATACAAGCTGAATGCAATTTTCGGGGCAAACGTCGACGCAACCGCCGCACAGGATGCACTGCGACCCGTCCGGTTCATTGCCCTCGAACACCGTATTGATCCAGCAGCGCAAGCATCGCCGGCCCTCGCGCATTGCGGACTCTTCGTCATAGATCAGCTCGACCTCGGTGACTCCCGTCCGCCGCTCCAGCGGCAGCATGGGGATCGGCTGGCGGCCGATTTCCATGTAATCCGGGAACATCCGGTGATGCGGCAGAATTTCCACTTCGATTTCGGGCGCGGGATGCTTGCGACCGGTCAGGTACTCGTCGATGCCGACGGCGATGCGCTTGCCATCGCCCACACTGTCGATAATCAGCCGCGGCCCGAAGACGCAGTCTCCGCCGGCAAAAACGCCCGGAGCGCTGGTCATCAAGGTCTGGCGATCGGCGACGATGAGGCCGCGAGGCGAGATATCGACGCCGTCCTCCGGCTGGAGAAAATCGAGCCGCGGCGCCTGGCCGATCGCCAGAATCACGGTGTCGCATTCGATCTCCGATTCACTGTTCGCTTCGAAGGACGGGTTAAATTTCCCTTCCCCGTCGAACACCGATTTGGTCCGGACGGTCTCCAGTCCCACCACTTTTCCCTGGCGGCCCAGGACCCGCTTGGGCCCCCGCCCGTCATGCAGGATCACGCCTTCGATTTCTGCTTCCTCGATTTCCTCGGCGGCAGCCGGCATCTCGTCGCGCCGCTCCAGACATACGATGCTGACCTCTCGCGCTCCCATGCGCAGAGCCGAGAGCGATACGTCAACCATCTCGCGGGTGGCCACGGCGGCGATGTTCTCCTCGCTCGGCGCCGTCCCTTCCGGATCGGTGC
>JASHWA010000560.1 GCA_030044325.1 Bryobacteraceae bacterium | reverse complement strand
AGCTTCGGCGCGTGGCGGCGGCGGCGCGCGGGCTTTTGCCGGATCAGCCGTGGGAGAAAATCGATTTCGCCGAGGCCGCGAAAAATGCGGCGCTCGCCAAGGCCGATTCGGGCGGGGCGAAACCGAAGGCGACGGCCGATTGGAAAGTTCTGGGGACTTCGGTGCGCAAAATCCACGGCCGCGATATGGTGACCGGGTCGCATCGCTACGCATCGGATGGAAAATTGCCGGGAATGCTGTATGGGCGGATTCTGCGGCCGGATCGTTTCGACGCGAAGCTGGTTTCGCTCGATTCGAGGGCGGCGGAAAAGATGAGCGGCGTGACGGTGGTGCACGATGACGATTTCGCGGGGGTGGCGGCTTCGAATCCAACGCTCGCCGAGAGCGCGCTCGCGGCGTTGAAGGCGGAGTGGAAAGCCGAGCCGCAGACTTCGTCGAAAACGCTGTTCACGGATTTGAAGCGGACCGCATCGGGGGGCCGCGCGAATGAAAACGGTTCGATGGATAAAGCGCTGGCGGGCGCGGACAAGAAGCATTCGGCGGCGTACACGATCGCGTATATCGCGCACGCTCCGCTCGAGCCGCGTGCGGCGGTGGCGGATTGGAACGGCGACAAGCTGACGGTGTGGACCGGAACGCAGCGGCCGTTCGGAGTGCAGCAGGAACTGGCGCAGGCGTTCCACATTCCGGAGCAGAACGTTCGCGTGCTGATGCCGGATACGGGGTCGGGTTACGGGGGAAAACATACGGGCGAGTGCGCGATCGAAGCCGCGCGTCTGGCGAAAGCCGCGGGAAAACCGGTGAAGGTGGTGTGGACGCGCGAGGAAGAGTTCACCTGGGCGTATTTCCGGCCGGGCGGAGTGATCGAAGTGCGCAGCGGGATCGACAAGAACGGACGGCTGGTGGCGTGGGAATTTCACAATTACAATTCGGGGGCATCCGGGATCAACACCTCGTATGACGTGGCCAATCGCAAAATCGAGTTTCATCCCTCGAAAGCGCCGCTGCGGCAGGGATCGTACCGCGGGCTGGCGGCGACGGCGAATCATTTCGCGCGCGAATCGCACATGGACGAACTCGCGGCGATGGCGGGGGTCGAGCCGCTCGAATTCCGGCTGCGCAACTTGAAAGACGAGCGATTCAAAGCCGCGCTTCAGGCGGCGGCGGATAAATTCGGCTGGGGCAAGCGCAAATCGGGCAACGGAGTTGGGTTCGGGATCGCGGGCGGATTCGAGAAGGGCGGATACGTCGCCGCGTGTGCCGAGGTGCATTGCGAAGCGGGGCGCGCGGCGCGCGTGGTGCGCGTGGTTGAATCGTTTGAATGCGGCGCGATTCTGAATCCGGATCAACTGAAGAACCAGGTGGAAGGCGCGGTGATTCAAGGGTTGGGAGGCGCGCTGTTTGAAGCCATCGATTTCGAGGACGGGCGGATTTTGAATGCGCGTTTTTCGAAGTACCGGGTGCCGAGGTTCCGAGATGTGCCGGCGATCGAGGTGGTGCTGATCGATCGCAAGGATCTGGCGCCGGCGGGAGCGGGGGAGACGCCGATCGTGACGATAGCGCCGGCGATTGCGAACGCGATTTTCGCGGCGACGGGAGAGCGTATCCGCTCGATGCCGCTGAATGCGGGCTCGGCGGCGCAGCAGGCGACGAGCGGCGCTGCGGTTTTGTAGTGGTTTTGGTGAGGAACCGCCGCTCGGCCGGTCAAGGGCGCTCGGCGCGGTCGATCACCAGGATCTCGCGGCGGACCTTGCGGCTTTCGAGCTTCAGTCCCAACTGCTGTTCGAGCGCGAGAAACAGGGTGGGGCCGCCGGGCGGGTCCGGCAGGACACTGCGATCCTCGGAATCTTCGTCTTCGGTGGTGAGCGCGCCGGGTTGCACCACCCTGGGGACCCAATCGAGCGTGAAGGTGAACACGCCGGCGAGGGCGGTCTTATCGATCACCGGCTTGCCGAGGATGACGGCGAGCGATTGCGCCAGGTTCTCCATGGACGCGCGCTCGCCACGAATCGATCCGGGGCGCGCGTTGATGTTTCCCGGTCCGGCTTCGACGCCCTTGATCTTCAACCCGCTTTTGGCGGCGCTCAGCGCATAGCCGGGAACCATCTTCGATTCGCGATGCAAGCCCAGCTTGAAGCGGTTCTCCAGCAGCGAGCGCAGCATCGCTTTCATCTCGCGCTCATCGGAAAACCGCGCGCCGTCCACCTGGATATCGAAGCGCTGCGTGTCAATCCATTTGGGAGCGTTTGCGGCCCGGACGACGTCCACTTCATACGCCATACGCGCGCAATCGGCGAGGGTCTGGTTATTGAGCGCGAATTTTCCAGGCGCGCTGAAGTAGCCCGCGCGCGCGTCCTGGTCCAGGCTTTGGCGAATGGTGGCCGATTCGAAGGGCGGACCGGGCGCCTGCGCGATGAGGGCCGCGGCGGAAGACAGGGCTAGGGACGCGGTTCGCAGGTTCATCGCGGTTTTATCTTATCAGTCGACACGTCCATGCACACCTCCCCTGGTATCGCGGGCAAAAATTAAAGATAATGTTCCGTGAGAGGCGAACATGCGTACCCGACTGCTCGCGTTGACTGCCGTTGTGTTTTCCGCGCTGGTTTCCGCGCCCGCGCAAAGCGCGAAAGCGCAAACCAAAACCGGCCCATCCAAAGCCTACAATCCGCCGCGCATGCCGGACGGCCATCCGGACTTGCAGGGCGTCTACGACGTCGCGACTCTGACACCCGTGGACCGGCGGTCCGGGACCAAGCTGGTCATCACCAAGGAGGAAGCCGCGAAACTCGAGAACAGCGCGGCGGGCCGGCGCGAGAAAGAAGATGCGCCGCTCGATCCCAACCGCACGGCGCCACCCAAGGGCGGAGACGGATCGCCGGGGCCGTATGGAAACGTGGGTGGGTATAACTACGGCTGGCTCGATCCGGGCTCGAAGGTGAATATCGTCAACGGGGAGTACCGGTCGTCGATCATCGTCGACCCGGCGGACGGGCGCACGCCGCCGCTGACGCCGGAGGGTCAGAAACGCATGGCGATGCTGCGCTACCGGCCGACTTCGGATGCGGCCGAGAGCAATGACCCCGGGCTCGACAAGGCGCCGGGCGCCTATGACGATCCGGAGCGGCGTCCGCTGGGCGAGCGCTGCATTCTCGGATTCGGTTCGACTTCGGGTCCGCCGATTCTGCCGGATTATTTTTACAACAACCTGCACCAGATCGTGCAGACCAAGGACTCGATCATGATCCTTGCCGAAATGGTGCATGACGTGCGCACCATTCGGATGAATGCGAAACATCTGCCGTCGAACATGCGCTTGTGGCTGGGGGATTCGGTGGGGCATTGGGAGGGCGACACGCTGGTGGTGGACACGACGAATTTCACGGACAAGACCGCGTTTCGCGGCGCGACGCAGGATCTGCACGTGACCGAGTATTTCACCAAAGCCGGACCGCGAACGCTGCTGTACCGGTTCACGATCGACGATCCGAATACGTGGACGCGTCCGTGGACGGGGGAGTATAGCTGGCCGATGACGGATTCGCACATTTACGAATACGCGTGCCACGAAGGCAACTACGCGCTGGGCGATATTTTGCGCGGCGCGCGGGAGCGGGACAAAGAAGCGGCGGAGGGGTCGAAGACGGGCGGGAAATAGGGGGTCAGGCTGGTTCGGCGATTCCCGCCGCGCTTTCGCGAACGTCTTTGACGATCATCTGCCAGGGCGCATAGCCGCGGCCGGCGGAATAGGCATCGTCCTCGAAGGACACGGCGAGATCGAGCGGCGCGCCTGGTGAGAACTCCGCGACGCGATCGGCGAAGTTCCACGCTTTGGCGAAAATCGCCCGGCCCTGGGATTTCAGCCGCAGAAAAACGTGCTTTTCCTTGCGCACCTCCGGCGCGGCGGCAAGCTCGACGCTGCTCGCCAGGAATACCGGCGACGGATTTCCAACACCGAACGGCGCAAGCCTCAAAATATCGGCGACCGAGCGATCGTTGATTTCGGCGAGCTCGATGGGCGCGTCGATTGCGAGTGCCGGCTCGAAATCGGCGGGCGTGAGCAGCGCGGCGGCATGGTCGCGAAAACGGCGGCGAAACTCCTCGACGTCCCCGGAGGGAAGCGTGACGCCCGCGGCTTGCCGGTGGCCGCCGAACCGGGTGAACAGATCCGGCATGGCTTCGAGCGCATTCAACAGGTGGAACGCCGGAATGCTGCGGCCCGATCCCTGCGCGACGCCGTTCTCGACGCCGAGCACGAACGCCGGGCGATGAAAACGCTCCACCACGCGGCTGGCGACAATCCCCACCACGCCGCGATGCCAGCCCTCGCCGGCGAAAACCAAGGCGGCGTCGGCACCGGTTACCGGCTGCTCGACGCACTGCTCGAAAATGGCGCGCACGATCTCTTCCTGAGTTTCGCGCCGGTCGGTGTTGAGATCGTGCAGCTGCGCGGCCAGCGCCCGAGCGCGCGCTTCCTCTTCGGTGAGAAACATCTCGATCACGTCGGAGGCGTTGGCCATCCGGCCGGCGGCGTTGATGCGGGGCGCGACGCGAAAGGCCACCTGGCCCGCGGTGGGAGTTTCCCCTTCGGCGAATCCGGAGACGTCGAGCAGCGCCCGCAACCCGATATTTTTCACGCTGCTCAGCCCTCGCAGGCCCAGCTTCACGATAACGCGATTTTCTCCGGTGAGGGGGACCACGTCGGCGACGGTGGCGATGGCGGCAATTTTCAGGAACGATTCAATGAGCCGCGCGCGCCGCGGCGGTTCGATGCTCGATGCGCCGAGCAGCGCGGAAAGAAGCTTCAGCGCAACGCCTGCGCCGCACAGATTTTTTTCGGGATATGCGCAGTCCGGACGATTGGGGTTCAGCACCGCGACCGCCGGCGGCAACTCGGCTTCGGGCAGATGGTGATCCGTTACGATCACGTCGATTCCGGCCGCCGCGGCGTGGCGCACGACATCGTTCGCGCGAATTCCGGTATCCACGCTGATGATCAGCTTCACGCCCGCCGACGCCGCGGCCTCCACCACTTCGCTTCTCATTCCGTAACCGTCGCGCAAGCGATGCGGCACAAAAAACGACGAATGCGCGCCCAGAAGATCCAGACCTTTCTTCAAAATCACCACGGCGGTGGTTCCGTCTACGTCGTAATCGCCGTAAAGCAGAATAGGTTGTTTTTGTTCGATCGCAACCCGGACTCGCGCGACCGCGTCCCGCATTCCGGCGAGCAGATAGGGATCATGCAGATCGGCGAACGCCGGATCGAGAAAGCGATGCGCGTCGGCGGGTGCGCGAAATCCACGCGCTGCCAGTACGCGCGCCGCGGGCGGGGAAAGATCCAGCGCGCGCGATAATTGAGCCGCCGCAAAATCGTCGAAATTTTCTAAAATCCACTTCAATTTTTAGAAAAATACCCCGCTTGCGGGGGCGCGGGAAGCTCCGCTTCGCCTTCGATCCGTTCAAGCATCTCATCCAGCTCCCGGAACCAATCGGCGCGCAACTCAAAAACGTAGGTTCGCGGAGCGAAATCGAACGACATTTCGATGCGGCAGACAACGCCGTCGTGCCGCCGCATCTCCCGCAGCCGGCGCTCCATCGCCGTCCGCTCCGAGCCGGCGACGGCGGATTCGGCCATACGCTTCAGCGCCTGGTCGATCGTGTCTTCCTCAAACTCCTCGGCCCACAGGGCGATCATCTGCACGCCCACCGCCTGAGCGGCGGCAACAAACTCGCGGTAATCGGACCGCGCTTCAGTATCCCAGTACACCGCACGGTCATCATCGAGGGTCGCGGGCGCACCGTGAAACACCGCGATTCCCCGCGATTCGAGATCGCTCTGGATCTCCTCGCGGAGTTTTTCAAGGTTCGGTTGCATCAATTCGGATCCGCTGACAGGATAGCAGTAACGTTGCGCGGAAATTCGTTCACCAGTTGCACAGCCGCTGCAGCGCCTGCGCCTGCCGCTTGCTGACGATAAATTCCAGGCCATTATCGAGGGTTAGCAGCCAGCGCTGGCTGCTTAAGGGAACCATTTTCGAAACGTGATCCAGATTGACCAGGGAATTTCTATGAATTCTCGCAAAATTCATCCCGCAGAGCCGTTCCTGAATGGTGCGTAAGGGCTGGGTGGCGCGGTAGCGCTGTCGCGCGGTCACCATCCACACCAGTTCGCGCTCGGCCTGAAATGCGAGCACCTGGTGCGTGTCGACCAGGTGAAACGCCTCTCCGATTTTGCCCACGATTTTCCTGGGCGCGGGATTCGGCTCAGGCAGGAGCTGGTGCAGACGCGCCAGACTCTCCGCGATCGCGAGCGCGTTGCGGTGCATCCCGCGCACGCGGTGGAGGCACTGCGCCAGCCGGTCCTCACCCACCGGCTTCAACAAATAATCGACTGCGCCGGCTTCGAACGCGCGAATCGCGTGCTGATCGTAGGCGGTGACGATCACGATCGAGGGCAGTTGAGGGCCCTCCAGGCGCCGCACCACTTCGAATCCGTCCATTCCGGGCATCTGCAAATCAAGAAAGACGACATCGGGGTGCAGCGCGCCGATCTCCTGCAGCGCCTGCTCGCCGCTTTCGGCCTCGGCCACGATTTCGATTTCCGGCGCGACGGCTTCCAACTCCTCGCGCAGCACGGCGCGCGCGACGGGCTCATCATCGACGAGCATGGCGCGGATCGCATGGCTCACGAAGGCTCTCCGCAGGGCGTCACGAAACTGACCGTAGCGCCGCTGGCGCCGCTTTCAATGCGCAGACTCGCATCCGAGCCGTAGCACAAAATCAGGCGCCGCGAAACGTTTTCGAGTCCCACGCCGGCGCGGCCGCGCGCCTGCGACCCGGCCGCTTCGAACCCCGGGCCGGTGTCGCGCACGCGGACGTGCAGGCGCTCATCGGCGCGGCGCGCCTCGATGTGGATGGCGCCGCCGTCCGGACGCGCCGCGACCCCGTGTTTGATCGCGTTTTCAACCAGCGGCTGGATGGAAAGCACGGGAACCGGCTCGCGTAGCGCGGCCGGGTCGACGTCCAGATGCACGCACAGCTTGTCGCCCAGGCGCAGCTCTTCGATTTCGAGATATGCGCGCACGATGCGCAGCTCCTCTTCAAGCGGAACGAAGGCTTTATCGGATTGCAGGAAATAGCGGAAGATTTCCGCGAGGTTCAGCAGTGTGCGCCGCGCCCCCGCCGCCTGGCGCGGAATGATTCCGTACAGCGTGTTGAACGCGTTGAACAGAAAGTGCGGATGAATCTGCGCCTGAAGCGCGCGCAGCTCGGCCTGCATGACCAGGCGCCGTGTTTCGGCCTGGCGGAGTAGCTCCACCTGCTCGGAAACGCACGCAGCCAGCCGCGCGAGCAGCTCCAGATCTTCGCTCAAATACCGGCGGCCGCCGCGCCGCGGGCCCAGCATCAGGTAGCGGCGCTCGGCTTGCGAAAATCCGAGCGGAACGATCACCTCGACGCCGGAAGCCTGAAGCGCGCGCGTGTGGGGACCGGCGCCGGCGAGCACCGGGAAGCTAGAATCGGGCGGCTCCGTCCCCGCCGCAACGTCGCGCACCAGATCCGCTCGCATCAGCTGCGCGATGTATTCCCCCGCCTGATCGATGTAGCCGTTTTCATCGGTCACCTGCGATCCGAGAGCACGCGCGCCGCGCAGGGCAAGCTCAGTCTCCGGACGCCGGAAGACCAGCTCGGCGACGGTGCGCTGGAGAAATCCGCGTGTGGAGGCGAAAATCCACAGTGCGGCTCCGATGAGCAGAACTTCGATGGGATAGGCGACGCGCGAGGTGTAGTGCGCCACGGCCAGCGCGAAGCCGCCGGCGAGGATCCCGTTCACCAGCACCCGCACGAAGGCGTCCAGGAACACGAAACGGTAATCCTGCATGATGATGAACAAAGCCAGCGGAATTCCGGCGTGATGCACCAGAAGTTCGGTAGACCAGGCATGCGGCGCTCGCGCGGTGCTGAAATGCGTGAAGGAGGCGGCGAAGAGAAACAGCGACATGGCGCTTAAAATGCGCATGACGATCGCGCGCGGATTCTCTTCTCCCGACCAGAACACCGCGCACACCGCGGCCACGCTGAGCACTCCGAATCCGAGGGTGATAATCGCCAGACCGAGGCGGTGAAAATCGGCCGGGTTGCGGAAAAGCTCGATGATATGCGCCAGGACCGACAGGAAACTGACCGCGTATCCCAGCCGCACGATGGGCCGGAAACGCTTTTGAAGGCACAGGTCGAGCAGAACGGAGGGTAACACGCTGAGCGCGCAAAAGGCGACGCCGGTGAGGGCGAGTTCGAGCGCCGCACGCCCGGCTCCGGCAATCAGAATCAGCAACGGGCAGGCGTTCCAGGTGAACGCCAGAGCCGCGGCAAGCAGCGAAAGACGGGTTGCGCGAAGTTGCTGCACGCTCCGGCCGGTGAGCATGAGGCCGAGAAAAATTCCGAAAATCAACACTCCCGCGGCGTGGCCCAGAATGTTGACGGAAAGATAACGGCCGTCGCCGAAAATGTCGAACATTCAGCGCCGCCCCGCCGCGGCTCGCGGACGCCGTAGGGTACGGTCTGTGATCGCCAGCGTCATCGGCCGATGTCCTGAGTATAGACCGAACGTCTGCCGGCGGTGTGCGCGTGCCGGCGGGAGGTGGCTGTCCCGCGCGACGACGCGCGAGCCACCGGCCCGCCAGGCGCAGCTGCGGGAGGCGGAGTTTCAGTGTTTCTTGCGCCGCCGGATCAGGCCGAGGAGAATCCCTCCCGTTCCCACAAACAGCAACGAAGCGGTGGACGGCTCGGGCACCGGGTCGGTTGGTGTTGGCGGCATGGCCATGCCGAGCGTCGCGCTGAAATCCAGCGTGGACACGGAGCTGATTTGGAGCTCGCCGTCGCTGGTGATCAGGGGCCCTTCCACGGGCCCCAGCGCCGTGATTTCGCTGCCGCTCGCGTCGAAGGTGTAGCTGCTCATCAGGTTATAGCTGGCGAACTGCGGCGCGGTGATGGTGAGCCAGTCCTGGTCGGTGGACTCGTTCCACAATCCTAACCGTTCTTCGACAGGATTGTCGTACACGCCGAGGTCGCTGAGCGTGACCGTCACCGGAAGTCCGCTGAGGGTCGTCGAGAACGTTCCTGTTAGATCCGGCGTCGTCTCATCCATGGTGGTGCCGGGATAGGGGGGATTGAACAGAACGTCCGTGTCGGTGTAGTAGGTGAACGTGAAGCTCTGGTCGGTGAATGTTATCCCATCCAAAGTGCCGGTGCCGACTCCCACGAATGTCAGAGTGAGCGGAGTCGCGCTCACGAGCGCCGCGCTGAGTACGAGGAACAGAAAACAAACTCTCATCTTGGTAAGGCCTCCTGAAGCGGGACGTCTGTACTCGCCGCCGCATCCCGATTGTGCGTGGCCCGGGGCGGTTTGCAATATTGGTGACGTGCGCAGTGGCAACGTGAAAAATTCCCGTGGGGCACCTGGAAAAAATCCAGTAACGCGCGAGGTTCTGTAACGCGCGGCCGGGCGGTCCGGCCTCATTTACACTGGAATTTATGGCGCTGCGCAGAATCGGAATCCTGACCGGGGGCGGGGACGTTCCCGGATTGAATTCGGTGATCAAGAGCGTGGTGTATCGGGGAACCGAAAATCAGTGTGAGACCATCGGTATCCGGCGCGGCTGGGAGGGTCTCACCAACCTGAACCTGGAGGACCCGGAGAGCCGTGAAAAGTACGTGTGGCCGCTGAATCGCGAGAACACCCGCACCATCGACCGCTTCGGCGGAACGGTGCTGCACTCGACGCGCACCAATCCCTCCAAAATGAAAATCCTCCCGGATGTGCTCAAGTCCGGGAATTTCCCGAAGCAGGGCGACAGCTACGACGTAAGCTCGCAGGTGTTGAAAAATCTGAGCGGCCTCGGAATCGATACGCTGATCGCGATCGGCGGCGACGATACGCTGAGCTACGCGGCGCGGCTGCACCAGCTGGGCGTCAAGGTGATTGCGATTCCCAAGACCATGGACAACGACGTCCAGCACACCGAATACTGCATCGGATTTTCGACCGCGATCACGCGCGCCACCGCAGCCATCGGCCGCCAGCGCACCACGGTCGGTTCGCACGAGCGCATCGGAATCTTCAGAATCTTCGGCCGCGACGCGGGGTTTACCGCGCTGTACACTGCCTACGTGACCTCGATCCGCTGCTGCATCCCGGAGTATGAAGTCAGCCTGGACAAGCTGATCGACCTGCTGCTGGTGGAAAAGCGCGATACGCCCAGCAACTACGTGTTGCTGGTCATCTCGGAAGGCGCGCGCTGGAGCGGCTACGCGGTTCAGGAATACGGCGAAGCCGACGCCTTCGGGCATCGCAAGAAAATGAGCGTGGGAGAAGCGCTCGCCTCCGAAATCCGCAAGCGCGTCGGTGAAGATAGCATCGTCAGCGATCTCACTTATGACCTGCGCAGCGGCGAAGCCGATTTCGTCGATAAAATGATCGCCACCACCTTCGGCAACATGGCGCTTGAAACGGTACTCGAAGGCCGTAGCGGATTGATGGCCGCGCTGGTGGGCGGATGCTATACCATGGTTTCGATTCCTGATCCGCAGCTTGGCCCGCGCAAAGTGGATGTCGCCAGCATGTATAACACGGATCGCTATCGCCCCAGTTATTCGCACAGATACGGCATGCCGATCTTCCTGACGAGAGCCTGATGCGCTGGCCGTTCCGCCGGCCGCGCGCCGATCCCGCTTTCATTCGCGAATTTTTCAACCGCGCGGCGGCCGATGAAGACCACTATCCATCGACCATCGACCCGCGCATCTTTCACGTCAAGCTGGTCCTGGAACATTTGGGCGATCTCGCTCACAAACGCGTCGCCGACGTCGGCTGCGGAAAGGGCCGCTTCGCGCGCATCGTTCGCGAAGCGCATCCCTCCGCAACCGTGATTGCCATCGACCTCGCCGAAGCAATGCTCAAATACGTGCCGGAGGGAATGGAGCGCTGCGCCGCGAGCATGACCGCGCTTCCCCTCGAACGCGCATCCTGCGACGGCGCCTACGCAACCGAATCTCTGGAGCACGCCGTCGATATCCCGGGCGCCGTCGCCGAATTGTGCCGCATTGTCAAGCCCGGCGGCAGAATCGTGATTATCGATAAGAACGCGGAGGCGTGGGGGCGTCTCGAAACGCCCGCGTGGGAGCGCTGGTTCGCCCGGCGCGAGCTCGAAAAGCTACTGGCGCGCGATTGCCGCGATGTTCGCAGTCTTCCGATTTCGTATTGGGAAGACGTCGAGCCGGACGGTTTGTTCCTGGCGTGGCTGGCGGTGAAATAACGGCCGGACGGCGGATTTTGAATCCGCGCGGCGCCTCGGCGCTCGCTACCGGCCAGCGTGGCTAAAGGATTTTTCAGCAATTCTATAAACCCGGCCAACGCGCTCCATTACTGCCGCGTGCCACCGGCTTCATGAGGCGCGGCACCGCGCGTTGGCAGGCGGCCCGCGAAAGTGCTGAAAAAGCTGTAAATCCGCGCGCGGCCTCAAGGCCGCAGGACGCGACCATCAAGGATTCCTCGCAAGATAATGCATACCACGTTCGTGTACACAGTAAGAAAGTGGGTGTTAGGATCCCCCTAGTCTCTCCTTTTGGCAGCCTTCGGGCATCGATGAGGGTTCTTAAAGCCCGGCATGAAAGGTAGCCAAGACCCCTTGTGTATCCCGATTGCATACTATAATATAGGCTGTGTCGAAAATAGGTGTGTAGACAGTGAATTCACGGTCAAACGCTGCGTCCGCACCCGATATTTCCGCATCCAGCGCGGACCCTCGCTGGGAATTGGTCGTCCGCATTTCCGAGAGCCAGCGTTTTGCTAAGTCCGCTCGACTGAGAGATTTTCTGTTGTATGTGTGCCGTGCTGCACGGGACAACCACCTGAGCGAGATCAGCGAGCAGAAAATCGGCGAGCGCGTGTTTCATCGCCCGCCCGATTACAACCCTAACGAAGACAATATCGTACGGTCACAAGCGCGGCTGTTGCGCCAGAAGCTGGATGCGTATTTCGCCACCGAAGGCGCCGAGGAACCGTTAACACTCCAAATACCGAAAGGAGGTTACGTCCCGGAGTTCATTGAACGGACTCCGGAACCGGCGGCGCAAGCGAACGTGGTCCAGCCGAGCGTGATCCAGCCGATAAGTCTGGCGCCGGCGGCTTCGCGCCACAACCTGATTGCCTGGCTCGCCCTAGCCGTCGGAATCCTCAGCTTTTCCGTTGGCGTGCTCGTTGTGATGCTGGTGCGCTCCCGGCCGCAGGCGCAGGGGACCGATTCGCCCGCGCTCAATGCGCTGTGGTCGCAACTGTTCAGCGACAAGGCCACGACCACCATCGTGGTCCCAGATCACACCTTTGCGATGCTCCAGGAGGCCTCCGGTGTGCGCGATAATCTTGAGGATTATCTGCGCCGGTCGGTGCCGGGTTCAGACGGGGACGCGCCGGCCGGGCGGAACCTCGAATCCCTGCTCCCGCGATTTGCTGAGCGCCGCTACACGACTTACGACGGAGTGAGCACCGCGGTCCGCATCCTCGATCTGGCGCAGAAATTCCCCAGCCGCGTGGTCGTGCGCTACGCGCGGGACATCACCTTGCGCGACCTTTCCTCTGGAAACGCGATCCTCATCGGCCGCCCCGCTACCAATCTGTGGACCGAGTTGTTCGAGCCCCGGCTCAATTTCCACTTCTATTCCGATCTTCACAACCACCAGGTGATCTGCAAGAACGCCGCGCCCCAACCCGGGGAGCCCGCCGAATTCACTCCCAAGGCTGAAAACGGGCGTTTCGAGGAGTACTCGTCGGTCGCCTTTCTGGACAATCTGAGCGGCGGAAACGTTCTGCTGATCGGCGGCGCGGCGAGCACGTCGCAGGAAGGGGCGGCCGATTTCGTCACCAGCGACAAGCTGCTCGGCGCGCTGGCCGCGAAGATTGCGCACAAAGGGCGGATGCCGTACTTCGACGCGTTGCTCCGCACGGTCACGGTGGACGGAATCAGCCAGGAGCCGTCGCTAGCGGCGTATCGGGTCCTGGGCGCGCGTTGAGACTTCGCGGGACCGCGCCATGGCTGACGCGGCTCGCGGACGCCACCAATATTAATATTTAATTCGGCTTTTTGAACAGGCTGTCGAAGATCGCGCGCGCGTCGGTTGCGCTTTTTGGCGCAGGCACGCTCGGCGCGATCGCCGCGCTTCCATTCGCCGGCGCGGCATCGCGCGCAACGGTCACGCGCGGCTTGAACAGCTCGCATTCATTCGAAGCGTCCTTGGGCGAGATCCGCGCCGGTACCGGTTTCAGGCACTGAAACCGCGTGGACGGCTCGAAATGCGCGCATTGTTTGCAGCAATGCAGCGCGACCCCGCATTTGGGACAATTCCCTCTCCAATCGACGTCGGAGGGCAGAGCCGTCGCGCAGTTGTAGCAGCGCGCCGCCGTTATCGCCTGCACCATGCGCGGCAGACGGGGGCCTGTGACATCGATCGGTGGCCGTGGACCCTGCGGACGCGGGCGCTCATCGCGCCGGGGACCGCCGTTTCCGGAATATTCGCGGCCTGAGTCCATATAGCCGCGCTGCCGGTACTTTCTATCGCCTTCCATACAATCGTGGTTGGCTTACTCCTTTGTGTTGCAAATCAAAAACGTGAAGCGGTTAGGAACGGGTACAAATATGCCGGAAAAACGATCCAACCAAATTTTCGGGAGACGGCAGGTCATCGCATGGCTCCCCATCCCTGCGTCGTTGTTTCAAGGATGTGAACCTACTCTAGGGATACCCGCTCAATGTCTAAACACTAAATACCACGAACTCGCCAAGGAATCCAGAAAAATCTTCTCGCCATTACGCTCATCGGGCTTTTTTTTGCGAACCTTTAGGTTCAACCAGTACTAGCCGCCGTTTCGTCCGCCCATTTCATCAGCGCATTACACGGCCGATTCAAGGGATCGTCACAATGATTCGGGCTCACCCGCAAGGAATAGCCTAACCTCCCGGTAGTGAGCGGAGCAAAATCACGGCCAAACAAAAACACCGTTCCGTGTTGCTCGAGCGGCGCAAGCGTCAGCACCTCCGTTTCCTCCAAATCGCCGTCCGCTCCCACACGCCCCACCACCGCTTCCACCCGAACGTCCTCGGGGCTCAACCCGGCCAACTCGACTTCCGCGCGCAACGGCATCGGCAAACCGGTTGAAACCGGGCCGTCCGGCCCCATTGCGCCATTCCTGAATCCGACACGCGGCCATTTCTCGGTAACCGTTCGATTCCAGCGGGCACGTTCGCGGACCGTGGCGAAGTGGTCCTGCATGATGGCGCTGTAAGCTTTGTGCGCCGGCTCATAGAGCTGAGTCCGGTATTCGTTCACCATGCGCTGGCAATTATAGTGCGCGCTGACAAACCTCAGAGACTGTTTGACGCGCCGCATCCATTCGATGGGTACGCCCTGCTCGCGCGCTTCGTAGAACAACGGCGCGATCTCGTTTTCAAGCAGCGAATAAATTCCTGCCGCGTGCGTGTCTTCGAGCTCGGGCGAATACGGCTCGCGGTCGCCGATCATCCATCCGCCGGACTGCTCGGCCGCTTCATCGAACCACCCGTCGGCAATACTCATGTTGAGCACGCCGTTCATTCCCGCCTTCATTCCGCTGGTGCCGCAGGCCTCCTCTCCCCGCCGCGGCGTGTTCAGCCACACGTCGACGCCCTGCACCATCTCGCGAGCCACGTGGATTCCGTAATCCTCGACGAAAACGACGCGATGCGACAAGTCGGGGTCGCGCGAAAACTGCACGATCTCTTTGATCAGGCTCTTGCCCGGCGTATCCTGCGGATGCGCTTTTCCGGCGATGACGAGCTGGACCGGCATGCGCGGGTTCAGCA
>JASHWA010000559.1 GCA_030044325.1 Bryobacteraceae bacterium | reverse complement strand
TATATGCGAACGGATTCGACGCGCGTTTCCAATGACGCGCTCGACGAGGTTCGCGCGATGATCGCTGAGCGCTATGGCGCGGATTACCGGCCCGCTTCGCCGAACGTCTACAAATCGAAGAAAGAGGCGCAGGATGCGCACGAAGCCATCCGGCCGACCTCGGTTCTGCGGACTCCCGAAAGTGTCGCGAAATTCCTGGCCGAAGACGAGCTAAAGCTGTACACGCTGATCTGGATGAGGTTCGTTGCATCGCAGATGACGCCGGCGGTTTTCGATCAGACCACCATCGACGTGGACGCCAAAGGCAAGGACGGCGCAACCTATTTATTCCGCGCGACAGGCAGCGTCGAGAAGTTCGACGGATTCCTGAAGGTCTACAAAGAAGGCAAAGACGAGAAGGACGAGGATGACGAGGAGCTGAAGCATAAACTGCCCGCGGTCGTTGCAGGCGAGACGCTGCGCTTCCGCTCGATCGACCCGGAGCAGCATTTCACCGAACCGCCGCCGCGATTCACGGAAGCGACGCTGGTGAAAGAGCTCGAAGCCGACGGCGTGGGCCGTCCTTCCACCTACGCGTCCATCCTATCGACCATCCAGGAGCGCGAATACGTTCGCAAAGAGGGTGGAAGATTTTTCCCCACGGAGTTGGGGATCGTGGTCACGGATCTGCTGCTTGAAAGCTTCAACGATCTGTTCGATGTGACTTATACGGCTCGCATGGAAGCCGAGCTCGACGAGATCGAGCAGGGCAAAATCGACTGGCGCATGGCCATGAGCGAGTTTTACGATCGCTTCCAGAAAGACCTGGATCACGCCGCGCGGCACATGACCGACATCAAGCGCATGGAGGTCCCCACCGATTTCGTCTGCGAAAAATGCGGCAAGCCGATGGTGATCAAGTGGGGCAAGCACGGGCGCTTCATCGCCTGCACCGGCTATCCCGAATGCACCAACACGCGCGAGCTGCCGGATGAATCGAGTTCCATGACCGAGCAGGACGAAACCGAATACTGCGAAAACTGCGGGCGTCCGATGGTGCTCAAAAAGGGGCGCTTCGGACAGTTTCTGGCGTGTTCGGGTTACCCGGAGTGCAAGACCGCCAAGCAGCTCGGCGCGGCCCAGAAGCCGCAGGACGTGCCCCTCGAGGAAAAGTGCCCCAACTGCGGTTCGAACATGGTGCGCAAGTACGGGCGCTACGGCGAATTCGTGGCGTGCAGCAACTATCCGAAATGCAAATACGTCAAACAGAAGACCATCGGCGTGAAATGCCCGAATTGTTCGGAGGGTGAGATTGTCGAACGCCGATCCAAGCGCGGCAAGGTTTTCTACGGCTGCAACCGCTATCCGGACTGCGATTTCGTCGCCTGGGGCAAGCCGGTCGCGGAGAAATGCCCGGAGTGCGGAGGCAGTTACCTGATCGAAAAGTACCTGAAATCGGGCCCGGTGGCGCAGTGCCCGAATAACGAGTGCAAGTACAAGCGTCCGCTCGAACAGGTGAAAAAAGAGACGCAGGAGACGCCTGAAGAGGTGAAGGTGTGATGGCCGAAGCTGTCGCCGCGAATCCTCCCAAGCCGGATTACGGACTGGATGCGCCGGTGATCGTCAAACGCCAGTTCTCGCGCGGAGGGTGGTTCGCCGGCACCGGCCTGGTGCTGTTCCTCATCAATCACAACCAGTATCCCAACACCTCGGCGCGGCTGCTGGCGGTGCTGGGATTCATCGGGATCGCGTTCTGGGCCGTGGGCGCGTTCATGATCTGGTCGAGCAGAGTCGCCAAGCTGGAGCTGCGCGACCGGCTGCTCGACATGCTGCAGTTGAGGGGCGACGAAAAAACTCTGGACGTCGGATGCGGGCGCGGGTTGATGGTGATCGGCGCGGCCAAGCGCCTTAAATCGGGGAAGGCGACCGGCATCGACATCTGGAATCCGGCGGATCTTTCGGGCAACTCGGCCGACGCCTGCAAGCAGAACGCGAAAATCGAGGGCGTGAGCGATCGCGTGCGAATCGAGACGGGCGATGCGCGGCGCCTGGTGTATCCCGCGGGAAACTACGACGTGGTGATCTCGACGCTCATGATCCACAATCTGCCGGATGAGGGCGATCGGGAGCAGGCGGTGCGCGAGATGTGGCGCGTGCTCAAGCCGGGCGGGCGCCTGCTGATCCACGACATTTTTCGCACCGGCGAGTACGCAAGAACGCTGCGCGCGCTGGGCGCGATGGACATCACGCTGTCCGGGCTGTCGTTTTTGTGGTGCGTCCCGTCGCGAAGCTTGCTGGCGCGAAAGTCGTAGACCGATTCGGGTGGCGGATGAGCCCGAACTAAATTCTCAGTTTCTTGCATTCGCGGCCAGGATGAAAAAATGAGTCGGTGATCCGGCGTGTCCACAAGGCCGGCCGCATCCGCCGGATCCTGGCCGGTCCCACGGTGTTCGATAAAAGCTATTCTGAAGCGAATGTCCTCGCGTTCGGCGGTGTCGGTGTGCGGGATTGCGCTCAGCAATCCTGTGATCGCGGCCTCGGGGACGTATGGATACGGGGTCGAATTTAAGCGGCTGGCGGATCTCGGCGAGATCGGCGGAATCGTCGTCAAGGGGCTTTCGCGCGAGCCGATGGACGGCAATCCCGCGCCGCGGCTGTATGAAACCAGCTCGGGGATGATCAACTCCGTCGGGCTTCAGAATATCGGGGTGCGCGCGTTTGCCGCCGAAAAGCTGCCGGAGCTGCGCGGCGCGGGACCGGCGATTTTCGCCAACGTGTTCGGCTACGCGGTGGACGATTACACCGAAGTGGTGCGCGTGCTCGAAGACGCCGAAGGGGTCGCGGCGTATGAGCTGAACGTTTCCTGCCCCAACACCAAGCACGGAGGAATCTATTTTTCGACCGACTGCGCGCTGCTTTCCGAGCTGGTCGCCGCGGTGCGGCGCGTGGCCAAGCGGCCGGTGATCGTGAAGCTTTCGCCGAACGTCGCGCGAATTGAGCCGTTCGCCTGCGCCGCCGAGGACGCCGGCGCGGACGCGATTTCGCTGGTCAATACGTTTGTCGCGCTGGCCATCGACGCGGAAACGCGGCGGCCCAGAATCGGTGCGGGGTTCGGAGGATTGTCGGGGCCCGCGATCAAGCCGATCGCGCTGCGCATGGTTTATGAAGCGGCGCGGGCGGTGAAGATTCCGGTGATCGGGATGGGCGGGATCGCGAACGGAATCGACGCGGCGGAGTTCTTGATCGCGGGCGCAAGCGCGGTCGAGGTCGGGACGGCGAACTTCTGGGATCCTGAATCGCCGGTGCGGATCGCGCGCGAGCTCGACCGGTTTCTGGAGCGGCAAAAGTTGGCGAGCGTGCGCGACCTGGTCGGCACGCTGAAAATGAATTGAAAAGGAGAAACGGATTGGCGGAGAAAACAGTGGTTTCGACCCAGCGGGCGCCCCAAGCGATCGGGCCCTATTCGCAAGCGGTGGTTGCCAACGGATTCGCATTCTTGAGCGGGCAGATCGCACTCGATCCGGCGACCGGTCAGTTGGTGGACGGCGATATCGCGGCGCAGACTGAGCAGGTTGTAAAGAACTTGAAAGCCGTGCTGGAGGCCTGTGGATCCTCGCTGGGCGATGTGGTAAAAACGACGGTTTTCCTGAAGGATATGGGCGAGTTCGCGAAGATGAACGAGGTCTACGGGCGATATTTCAACCAAAATCCGCCCGCCCGCGCAACGGTGGAAGCGGCGCGGCTGCCGCGCGACGTGCGGGTGGAAATAGAATGCGTCGCCCTTTCAAGAATGGGGTAATTTCAGCCGCCGCGTTCCGCCCATAGGAATCAGGAGGCGGTTATGAAAAAGACAATCCTGATTCTGGCAGTTGTTCTGGTGGCTTTCACGGCGTTGGCGGCGGCTGCGGCCCCCACGACGCATGCGACGGATGGTAGCGCGAAGAACTGGTTCGTTTACACCTACCATACGTACTTCTATCACACGTATTATGCGCCGGTGTTTTATTATCCGCGCGTTTACGTCCCGGTGTATCACTACTATCCGGTCTACACGTACCACTACTGGTATTACAAACTCGCGGGCAAGTAACTCGCGACCGCCTCTTCGCGGTAAATCGGCCCCGGCGCCTCATCGAGTGCCGGGGCCATTGATTTTTTTGCAGAGGTTCAGGTAATCTCAGGGACGGCCTTTCGCCGAGCGGTAGAGGAGGAGTTTCCATGAGAAAAACGATCCTGGTCTTGGCTCTGGCTTTCGTGGCGTTTGTGGCGGTGGCGTCGGTGACCGATCCGGCGGCGCGCAACGTGAACAGCGAAGGCGAGTCGAAATCGCGGTTCTACTATTTCGTGCATCCTTACGTGGCCTGGAGCACGTACACGGTGACGCCGGTGTACTACTATCGGCCGTCGGTGGTGGTTTACCCGGTTTACCGGGTGTATCCGGTCTACACCTATCAATATTGGTACAACCGCCTCGCCGGGCCGAAGGCTCAGGCGCCGCAACAGCAGCAACCGCTGATTCAAGGCGGAACCGATACTCCCGTCGAGCGGCCGGCCGACCTGAAGAAGTAACCGCAAGCGACGGTGCAGCCGGCCGCGGACTGGCGGCCGGTCTGATTAAACTTCGATGTGGCCTTCAAGGAAGGTGACGGCTTTGCCGGCGATCCGGACTCGCGGACCCAGGTCGCGGCACCACAGCTCGCCGCCGCGGCGCGAAAGCTGGCGCGCGTACAGTTCCGTCTTGCCCAGCCGTTGCGACCAATAGGGAATGAGCGTGCAGTGCGCCGATCCGGTGACCGGATCTTCAGGCACTCCCTTGGCCGGCGCGAAGAAACGGGAAACGAAGTCGCAATCGCGGCCGGGCGCGGTCACGATGGTGGCGAAACGGTCGATCGCGGCGAGTTTCTGCATATCCGGCGAGATGGCGCGGATCTCGTCTTCCGTATC
>JASHWA010000558.1 GCA_030044325.1 Bryobacteraceae bacterium | reverse complement strand
CGGGAACCCATGGCGCGCGGGGCGCGTACTTCAAAAACGGAAGCGTTCGCTTCCGCAACGCGGATTCCGAGAATGGACACCCGGCGCGGCCGGCATCGTTGGTTTGAAAGCCGTCCGCGCGGCGCGCGACGTGCAATGAGGATTCGAAATGGCCGATAACATCCGAAAAGATCTCGTCGTCGCGATCCGCCGGCTTCAGTCGAGCCCCGGTTTCACCATCGCGGCCATCATTACGCTGGCCCTGGGTATCGGCGCCAACGCGACCATTTTTAGCGCGGTGGACGCGCTGATTTTCCGCTCGCTCGCCGTCGATCGGCCGGATCAGCTCGTCTCCGTCAACACGCGCATGGCCAAGGACGAATACCCGGTGCAGTCGTATCCCAATTACGTCGATTTTCGCGACCGCAACAACGTGTTGTCGGGGTTGGCCGGTTATCGTCCGGAGCCGGTGAATTTCAGCCGCGGCAACGGGAACAACTCGCGCGTCTGGGGATATGAGGTTACCGGAAATTACTTCGATGTGCTGGGAGTCCAGCCGCTCATCGGGCGCCTGATCCATCCCGACGACGATCGCACGCGCGGCGCCAACCCCGTCGCGGTGATCACCTATGCGTGCTGGCAGCAGAAATTCGCAGGCGATCCGCAGATCGCGGGAAAGAAAATCAAGCTGAACGGGATGGACTACACGGTGCTCGGCGTAACCGGGCGCAGCTTCATCGGAACCGAGCTGCTGTACACGCCGGATATTTTTGTCCCGATGTCGATGGTGGCGCAGGTGGAGGGCAACAGCGGGAAATGGCTGGACGATCGCGGCGACTTCAATTCGTTTTTCGTGGGGCGATTGAAGCCGGCTGTGACGATGGCGCAGGCGCAGGCCGCGCTCGACGCGATCGCGGCGGAGCTGGGCCGCGAATATCCCAAGGAAAACGCGGGGATGCACATTGTTCTTTCGGCTCCGGGCCTCGCGGGAAGTTTTCTGCGCGGCTATATTCGAGCGTTCGCAGCGCTGCTGATGGGCGTCGCGGGGCTGGTTCTGCTGATCGCCTGCGTGAACCTGGCGAGCATGCAACTGGCGCGGGCGGCCGATCGGCGCAAGGATACCGCGATTCGTCTCGCTCTGGGCGCGACGCGCGGCGACCTGGTTCGCCAGCTTCTCACGGAAAGCGTGTTTCTATCGATGCTCGGCGGAGCGGCCGGAATTCTGCTCGCCGTCTGGCTCACCGATCTGCTCTCGACGTGGAGACCGCCGGTGGATCTCCCGGTGATCCCGCACCTCTCGCTCGACTGGCGCGTGTTGCTGTTCGGGGCGGCCGCCTCGCTCCTCACCGGGGTTCTGTTCGGGCTCGCGCCGGCGATTCAAAGCGTGCGCGTGGACGTGGCTCCGGCGCTCAAGAACGAAGCCGTCGCGCAGCGGCTGCGCCGATTTCAATTGCGCGATCTGCTGGTGACCGCGCAGGTCGCGCTTTCGATGGTCCTGCTGGTGGGTTCGCTGCTGGTGGTGCGCAGCCTTCAGCACGTTCTCAGCTTGAATCTAGGCTTCGATCCGCGCGGCGCGGCCACGGTCAGCTTCGATCTCGGGCTGGAGGGTTACGATAACACGCGCGGCCAGGAGTTTCAGAAGCGCCTGCTCGAACGCGTGCGGGCGATGCCGGGGATCCAGTCTGCCGGAGTCATCGACGGCCTGCCGCTCGGCATCACGCAGGACAACAGCGGTGTTTTCATCGAGGGGAGGCCCGCGCCCAAAGCATCCGACGTTCCCTCGGCCGCGATATTCCGCATCGGGCCGGGTTATTTGAAAGCCATGCGGACGAGGCTTGTGGAGGGGCGCGATTTCGATGAGCACGACACACCCGATTCGCCTAAAGTCGCCATCGTCAACCAGGCGTTCGCGCGCCAGTTGCTCCCCGGCGAAGATCCCATCGGCAAACGATTCCGGAACGACGAAGCCGAGTCGTGGTATCAGATCGTGGGCGTGGTCGAGGATGGAAAATACCGTTCGCTCGGCGAAGCGCCGATGGTGGCGGTGTTTCGCGACGACACGCAGGATTGGAACAGGTTCATTTCCCTGGTCGCGCGATCAGCCCTGCCCGAAGATCAGGTCGCGGCGATGCTGCGTCGCGCCGTGCTCGAGCTCGATCCCGGAATCACGCTCTATTCCGAAGGCGGCGTCGCCGATCAGCTTGGCCTGGCGCTTCTGCCGGTGCGGATTGCAGCCTCCGTTCTGGGATCGTTCGGGCTGCTGGCGATCGTGCTGGCGGCGACCGGCGTGTACGGAATCATGGCTTACGCGGTGGCCCGGCGGACCCGTGAAATCGGCATCCGCATGGCGCTGGGCGCGCGGCCGGGCGCGGTACTAGGAGTGGTCTTATCGCACACCGCGATTCTGGTGGCGGTGGGAGCGGGGGTGGGCATCGCATTTTCATTAATTTTTGTGCGGGCGCTTTCGCAGATATTGTATGGAATCAGCTCCACCGATCCATTCACTTACGCATTAGCCCTGGTGCTGATGGCGGGAATCGGCGGAATCGCCTGTCTGGTGCCGGCTCGCCGGGCGATGGCGGTGGATCCGGTGACCGCATTAAGGACGGAATAAGCAATTAGTCATGTAATTTCCCTTTGACTCTGTCGTGGATTGCATGGCATACTACTGCCGTATTGGAGTGTCCAGTCTGACTCGGCTCGTTCGCTTGTCCTACCCGCCCAGCCCGTCCGGCGTCTTTCTGCCTGTCTCCAGTTCAGTTAGGAGTGCTTAAGTGAAGAAGCTTTTCGTGGGGAATCTTCCCTATGCGGCAAATGAAACGGATCTGCAGAATTTCTTTGCCGATAACGGGATCACGGTGGATTCTGTAACGGTCATGCGTGACCGGTTTACGGGACAGGCTCGGGGTTTTGGGTTTGTCGAAATCAATGACGACGGGGCGGCGCAGCGCGCGGTGGACGCCTGCCATGGCAAGGAGCTGATGGGCCGCGTGCTGGTGGTGAATGAAGCGCGCCCAATGACGGCGAAAGAAGGCGGCGGGCGCGGCCCGCGGCGCTGAAGCCTCGATTCATCTCAGGAGTTTTTCCCCGGCCATCACACTGATGATCGGTGGACCTCACCCGGCGCTGCGACCCACTATCTCCGCGGCGGGGTGTATAATCAGGAACAGGTGGCTGACATTGGAAGTGGGCGAAAGCCCACTTTTTTATTGGCCGCGAACCTCAAGTTCAGGAAAATGGCGGACCGGAGCGCGATTACGGAGAAAGTACAGGAGATCGCCGAACGGGTCGGATCGGACGCGGGCATCGAGATTGCCGGCGTGGAGTTCCTCGGCGGCGGCAACAGCCGGGTTCTGCGCATTTTCATCGATAAGCCGCAGGGCGTTTCGCATGCCGACTGCGAGTATATTTCGCAGAACGTGGGAACCATTCTCGACGTCGAGGACGTGGTGCCCGGCTCGCGCTACACATTGGAGGTCAGTTCGCCGGGACTGGAGCGCAAGCTCACCAAGCCGCGTGAATTCGAGCGATTTGTCGGCCATAAAGTGAAAGTTACATTGCGCCGGCCGTTGGAAAATCAGCGCCACTGGGCCGGGACGCTCAAGAGCTTCGCGGAAGGAATCATCACACTCGAGCCATCGCCGGGGCGGGACATCCAGTTTCCGCTCGAGCAGGTGGAAAAGGCGAACCTCAAGTTCGAGTGGTAATCCCTAAATAACGGAAAAAGATTTTATATGAGCCTGGGAACGATTTATCAGTCCATCGAGATCCTCAGCAAGGAAAAGGGGATCGACCCCAAGGTCATTCTCGATGCAGTGAAAGACGCAATGCTGGTTGCGGCGCGCAAGCATTTCCGCACGACGGAGGATTTAATCGCCGATTTCGACGAGCAGAGCGGCGCGATCCAGATTTTCGGCGTCCGGCATGCGGTCGAAACTGTCGCCGATCCGGACAAGGAGATTTCGCTCGAAGCCGCGCGCGAAGTCAAGCCCGATGCGGAAATCGGAAGCGAGATCCGCTTCGCCAAGCCGACCGACGCGCTGGGCCGGATCTCCGCGCAGACCGCCAAGCAGGTGATTTTACAAAAAGTTCGCGAGGCGGAGCGGGAAAATATTTATTCCGAATATTCGGGCCGCGTGGGCGAGCTGGTGACGTGCGTGATCAAGCGCATCGAAGGCCAGGACCTGGTCGCGGACCTTGGAAAAACGGAAGCGCGGCTGCCCAAAAAAGAGCAATCCAAGCTCGAATCGTTCAGCGTGGGCGACCGCATCCGCTGCGTGATCAAGAGCGTCGAAAAAACCGGAAAGAACGCGGGCGTGATCGTGTCGCGCGCGGCGCCGGAGCTGGTGATGCGGCTGTTCGAGCAGGAAGTTCCGGAAATTTACGACAACACCGTGGTGATCAAAGGGTGCGCGCGGGAAGCGGGCGAGCGCACCAAGATCGCCGTGTCGAGCCGCGATCGCGACGTGGACAGCGTGGGCGCGTGCGTGGGCATGAAAGGCATGCGCGTGCAGTCGATCATTCGCGAGCTGCGCGGCGAAAAGATCGACATCATCGAGTACAACGAAGATCCGGTGGTGTTCGCCACGCATGCGTTGAGCCCGGCGAAGATTTCGCGGGTCACGATTCTCGATGCCATGGAAAAACACATGGAGGTGATCGTCGACGACACGCAGCTTTCGCTCGCCATCGGAAAAAAAGGGCAGAACGTGCGGCTGGCGGCGAAGCTGCTCGGATGGCGCATCGATATCAAGAGCGAAGAGGAAAAACGGCAGGAAGTCGAGTCGCAGATGGCCGCGCTGGTGGTTCCGGGAGCGCCGGTTTCGGTCCTGGCCGATCATGGCGTACCGGAAGAAGTGGTCGAAAAACTAATGACCGCGGGAGTGACGACGGTGGAGCGGCTGGGGTCGATGACGCCGGAGCAGCTGGATGAAATCGGGATCGGCGCGGACATGGTCGAGCGGATCCAGCTCGCGGTAAACGGCTATTATGGCCAGTTCGAGCCGCCTTCGGGTGAAAGCGAGCCGGAAAGCGGCGGCGAGGCTGCGGCGCAGGCGTCCGCACCGGAAGGTGAACCAACGCCGGAGGGCGCAAACGAGCTCGCTACCAACGAACAAGGGTCTGAAAGCGAATCTGTTAGGATGGAAAATAGCGAACATTCGGGCTAAAGTCCGAATGGCGGAGAGGCGAATCATAAAAGCTCTGGAGGGAAGAGTGCGCCAGAGCGCGACCGTATGAGCAAAGTTCGCATTAACGAGCTGGCCCGCGAATTGGAGGTCAAGCCCAACGTGATTCTGGAGCTGTTGCCCGAGCTCGGCGTGACGGAGAAGAAGACGCATTCGAGTTCACTCGACGATGACGTTGCGCGCGAAGTGCGCCGGCGCCTGGTGGGCGACAACGGAGCCGGATCTGCCGCGGCGCACGAAGCCGAACCTTCGCCCGCCGAGGCGAGCGAAGGCGGGCACGTCGAAATCGAAGCGGCCGAGCCGGTGAAGGCGGAGCCCGCCGGGGCGGAGACCGCGAAAGCCGAACATCCCTCCGAGGGGCACAAAGAACCAACGGTGGAGGCGCCCGCGGCGGCGCGTCCCGCTCATCCGTTGCGCCCGCCGCTTGCCGGCCACGCGGCGATTCCGATTCCGCCGTCGCATCCGCCGGCGCACGTTACTCCGGCACCGCACGGCAGTCCGGCTGGGCACGCCGCTCCGGCTTCGCCCGCGCAGGCTCCGGCGGCGCAGGTCACAGCGCCTCCCGCTCCAGGCGCGGCGCCGGGTCGCGGAACTGCGATTCCGGCGCGTCCGGTTCCGTCTCCTCGACCGGGGCAGATCATCTCCGGGCCGCGCCAGCCGTTACCCGCAGGATTGGGGGAAGCGGCGAAGCCCGCGGTCACGATTCCAGGCGCGCCGAAACCCGCACCGGGTCCGGCGGCCATCAACATTCCATCGCGGCCCGCGCCTCGTCCGGCCGCGCCCGCTGCTCCGGGAGCGCCTGCGCCGGTCGGCGGGGGTGGTCCGTTGCGCCCTCCGGCGAAACCGAATCTGGCGGGGCAGCCGGCCGCGCGGCCCATTGTTCCTCCGCGACCCGACATGGTCGCGCGATTGACGCGTCCACCGGCTGCGCCGGGAACGCCGGCAGCGCCGCGTCCGGGAATGCCCAGCGGCCGGCCGGGAACTCCGGTGCCGGGACGGCCAATTTACACCGGTCCGGTGCGTCCGGGACAACCGCTTTCGCGCGGGCCGGGGCAGGCTCCCGGCGGCGCGCCGCGGCCGGGCGGACGCGGACGTCCCATGGGTCCGCATCCCACGTCTCCGCTGCGCGCAGAGCCCGCCACGCTTCCCACCGAAGCGGGACGGCGCCACGCGACCAAACCGGGGGCGCGTACCGATCGCCGGCGCGACGTCGATCAGGAAGAGGGCCGTCTGCGGCCGGTGGCGCGCCGCGCGGAAACGTTCGAGCCGCCGCCCATCGATCGCGAAATCACGATTGCGGAAGGCATCACGGTTCGGGAACTGTCGGAAAAACTGGGGATCAAGGCCACGCTGGTGGTCAAGCGGCTGTTCGAGAAGAAAATTCTGGCAACCATCAACCAGACGCTCGACGTAAAGCTGGCCGAAGAGCTGGCGCGCGATTTCGGCGCGTCCACCAACAAAGTCAGCTACGAGCAGGAAGCGCGGCAGGAGATCGAGCAGACCGAAGTCGAACAGGACCGCGAACGGCGGCCGCCGGTGGTGACCATCATGGGCCACGTCGATCATGGGAAGACCTCGCTGCTCGACGCGATCCGGTCGGCGAACGTGGCCGCGTCGGAAGCGGGCGGGATCACGCAGCACATCGGCGCGTACCAGATCGAAAAGAACGGGCGCAAGATTTCCTTCATCGACACGCCGGGCCATGAAGCGTTCACGCGAATGCGCGCGCGCGGCGCCAAGGTCACCGATATCGTCGTGCTGGTGGTGGCGGCGGATGACGGCGTGATGCCGCAGACGCTCGAAGCGATCGACCACGCCAAAGCGGCGAAGGTTCCGATCATCGTCGCGATCAACAAAATCGACAAGCCGGATGCGCAGCCGGAGCGGATCAAGCAGCAGCTCGCCGATCGCGGATTGCTCGCGGAAGACTGGGGCGGCGACACGGTCATGGTTCCGGTCTCGGCGAAAGCGCAGACCAACCTCGATCTGCTGCTCGAAATGATTCTGCTGGTCGCCGATTTGCAGGATTTGAAGGCGAATCCGTCGCGGCCGGCGACTGGCACGGTGCTCGAAGCGCAGCTCGACCGCGGACGCGGTCCGGTGGCGACGGTGCTGGTGCGCAACGGAACGCTGCGCGTGGGCGATTCCTTCATCTGCGGATCGGTGTTCGGAAAAGTGCGCGCGATGTTCGACGACCACGGGCAGCCGGTGCGCGAAGTGGGGCCGTCGATGCCGGCGGAGGTGCTCGGTCTGGAATCGCTGCCGGAAGTGGGCGATTCGCTCCAGGTGGTCACCGATACCGCGAAGGCCAAGCAGATCGTGATTTACCGCGAGAGCAAAGCGCGCGAGGCCGCGATGTCGAAGACCAATCGCGTGACGCTCGATCAGCTCCACGATCAGCTCAAAGAAGGCGAAACCAAAGAGCTGAATATCATCTTGAAGACCGACGTGGGCGGAACAGCGGAAGTGCTCACCGACACGCTGCAAAAATTGTCCACCGACAAGGTCAAAATCCGCGTGCTGCATTCGGGCGTGGGCGCGATTACGGAAACCGATGTGCTGCTCGCTTCGGCTTCGAACGCGATCATCGTCGGATTCAACGTGCGGCCGGAGCGCAAGGCGCAGGCCGTCGCCGAGCAGGAAAAGGTCGATATCCGGCTGCACACGATCATCTACGAGCTCGCCGACGAGATCAAGCGCGCCATGACCGGAATGCTTGAGCCGGTGTTCAAAGAGGTCTACAAAGGCCGGGCGCAGGTGCGCGAGGTGTTCCGCATCTCCAAGGTCGGAACGGTGGCGGGTTGCATGGTGCAGGACGGCTCCATCACGCGCGACAGCGAAGTGCGCCTGCTGCGCGACAACGTGGTGATCCACACCGGCAAGGTGCTCGGCCTGAAGCGCTTCAAGAACGACGCGAGCGAAGTGAAGACCGGCTTCGAATGCGGAATCTCGCTCGCCAATTTCAACGACCTCAAGCCGGGCGACGTGATCGAAGCGTTCGTTACCGAGCGTGTGGCGAGCGAAGCTTTGGTGTAAGCCGCGAATGAACGCGAATCAAGGCAAATTTATTGCGGCGCAGCCATTGTAGAAAGTGCCTGCCATCGGCGTCATCATTTTCGAATTGCGGCTGGACGAATCGCACTCGCTCAAAGACAAGCGCCATTACGTCAAGAGTCTCAAGGACCGGCTGCGTTCGAAATTCAACGTTTCGGTGGCGGAAATCGACGGGCAGGACACCTGGCAGCGCAGCGTGGTCGCGGTCGCGACGGTTTCGGCCGACCAGTCCCATGCAGCCCAGGTACTCGAAAATGTCGAGCGCGATGCGGCATCGCTTCTCGGCCGGATGCTGGTCGGAGTGAGTACGGAATGGCTCGCCTGATGCGTCCGGGAGGTACTTTTTACTGTCCGTCTGCAACGTAACATCAATCAGATGCAAACGGTTTCGGCTGGCGAAGCAGTTGCAAGCTACAAAAATAATATGGCATGCCGAATTGTTCTCACCCTTTTCACGGCGCTCGGCCTCAGCGCGCAGGTTCCCAATCCGACCTCCCAAACCCAAGCTCCCGAGCAGGTCACGGGCGGGACCCCCGTTTTCCGCGTGGAAGTGGTCGCGCGAACGACGCAGGCCGTTAACTATCTGCATCGCGGCGGGTCGACGGATATCGATTTTCGGGGCACGCCGCTCGATCCCGAGGGCAAAGGCCACGCCAGAGTCGAAAGCGAGCGCGGCGTCATCCACGTTTCCGCGGAAGTGAAGAATCTCCCGCCGCCGTCGAGCTACGGCCCCGAATATCTCACTTACGTTCTGTGGGCGATCTCGCCCGACGGGCGCCCCGTAAATCTCGGCGAGCTCACTTTGAGCGACTGGGGCAACGGATCGTCGAGCAAAATCGATGCGACCAGCGACATTCAAACTTTCGGCATGATCGTGACGGCCGAGCCATACTACGCGGTCACGCAGCCGAGCGACGCGGTGGTGCTCGAAAACATCGTGCGGCCGGATACGCGCGGCGTGATCGAATCGATCAACGCGCGCTATGAGCTGTTGCCGCGCGGGATGTATTCGGCGCAGGGCCACGCGGCCGGATTTACGCCGATCCGTCCCGGCAAGAAGGATCCCTTTGAGCTGTATGAAGCGGAAAACGCGGTGCAGCTTGCGCGCGTCGCCGGCGCGGACAAATATGCGCCGGACAGCTTCGCCAAAGCCGAGGACGCGTTGAACCAGTCCCTCAAATATCAGGCGCAGAAGCCGGGGCAAAAGCCGGTGGTTACGATGGCTCGGGAAGCATGTGTGCGCGCCGAGGACTCGCGCGTAATCGCTCTGCGCGCCGAACGCATCGAGGCGGAAAACAACGAGCGGCAGGCCGCGCAGGATCGCGAAAACGCCGCCAACGCGAAGGCTGCCGAGGAAGCGCATCAGCGGGCCATCGCCGAAGCGGCTCGCGAGCAGGCGGAGATCGATCGCGCGAGTGCCGATAAAGCCAAAGCCGAGGCGCTCGACGCCGCTCGTCTGGCCGACCAGGAGCGCGCCGCGGCCGAGCAGGCCAAGGCCGAGGCCGAACAAGCCCGCGCCGCGGCCGTCGCGCAGCAGCAGCAGCTTGCGGCGCTGGTCGAAAAGGAGAAAGCGCTGGCTGCCGATGCCGAAGCGCGCCGGCTCAAGGCCGAGCAGGATCAGGCGCAGCTTCGCGCGCAGCTTTTACAGCAGTTCAACGATATTCTGCAAACGCGCGACACGGCGCGCGGATTGATCGTGAACATGCAGGACGTGCTGTTCGACGTCAACAAGTACACGCTGAAGCCGGAAGCGCGGGAGAAACTCGCCAAGGTTTCGGGAATCATTTTGAGCCATCCCGGGCTGAAGATGGGGGTGGAGGGATACACGGACAGCACCGGCAGCGACGATTACAACATGAAGTTGTCGCAATACCGCGCCGATGCGGTGCGGGACTATTTCATCTCGCAGGGAATCGCGCCGACCAACATCACCGCGCAGGGCTTCGGCAAAGAGAATCCGGTTGCGGACAACAGTACGGCCGCGGGGCGCAAGCAGAACCGCCGCGTGGAGCTGGTGGTTTCAGGCGATATTCTGGGCGCGCCGCTGACGGGCAAGACCGGGTCCGGCGACCAGCATTAGAGCCTGGGACACGCCTGCCGCGGATTGCGCCTGACTATGCCTGGAATCTCCGGGTCAGGACACTAGACTTCGCGTTTTCGTGTGGTTCCCAGCCGCTCCTTAGCCCTCTCGATGGCTTTCTGTTCGGCTTCTTCGCGCGTCGCGCCGCTGGTTCGCGCGATACCGGCGCCGGGCGAAACATTGTCCGCGCGGCAGTGGAATGTTTCGCCGATCTGGTACGTGGTGAGATTCACCGGCCAGCCGTCGATTTCAATTCTGCGTTCGGTGAAATTCCGGACCTGCATAACGGGCTACGCCTTGGCCGAAGCCGCGCCGCGCTCGACCGGAGCTCCCACCAGGTTGCCCCACTCGGTCCACGAGCCGTCGTAATTCGATACCTTCTCGAACCCCAGCAGGTATTTGAGCACGAACCACGTGTGGCTGGAGCGTTCGCCGATCCGGCAGTAGGCGATGACCGGTTTGGAGCCGTCGATGTCTTCGTTCCCGTACAGCGCCTTCAGGTCGTCAAACGATTTGAACGTGCCGTCTTCTTGGACCGCCTTGCCCCAGGGAATATTGCGCGCGTGCGGGATGTGGCCGCCGCGCTGGCAGGTTTCGGGGAGTCCCGGAGGCGCGAGAATTTCGCCGGTGAACTCCTGCGGGCTGCGCACATCGACCATTGCCGCCGATCGCGCGGAGAGCGCGGCCTGCACCTGATCGAGAAACGAGCGCAGCGAGTTGTCGGGCCCGGCCGCGTGATAGGTTGCCGGCGCGGGAGCGGGAGTTTCCGCCGAAACTTCGCGCCCCTCGGCCAGCCATTTCTTCCGCCCGCCGTTCATGATGCGGACATCCTTGTGGCCGTACATCTTCATCTGCCAGAAAGCCCACGCAGCGAACCAGTTGTTGTTGTCGCCGTAAAGAATCACCGTTGAATCGTTGCCGATTCCGGCTTCGCTCATCAGTTTTTCGAACTGAGCTTTGCTCAGGATGTCGCGGCGCGTGGTGTCGGCGAGCTGCGTGGTCCAGTTCCAGCCCATCGCGCCGGGAATGTGGCCTTCTTTATAGGAGTTCGTGTCGACGTCAACTTCGACGATGCGGACGTTGGGATCGCTCGCGTGCTGGGCGACCCATTCGGTGGAAACCAGTGCCTCGGGGTGGGCGTAATCTGACATGGTGTTGTTCCTCTGATGAATTATTTCACGGCGCGACCACAATTGGTGAATGTCCGATCGGGATGGAGGGATTCGAGGGCGTGAGTATGGTAGTATGGCCATATATATGGCGGTAAAGATGACGTTCACGCTCGACGAGAAGACCGCGCGCGAAATCAATTCCATCGCCGCGCGTTTATCCAAGCCGAAAAGCCAAGTCATTCGCGAAGCCGTTCACGAGTTCAACCTGAAGACCGACCGTCTTACCGAATCCGAGCGGCAGCGAATGGTGCGCGCGCTCAAAGAAATCATGTCACGGCCGCCGACAAGAACGCAGGCCGAGGTCGACCGCGAGCTCCGCGATATCCGCAGATCGCGCCGCACGGGCTGGAGCAGGCCGAGCGACCTGCGGTGATCCATCTCGACACATCCATCCTGGTCGACTCGCTCAGCGGCGCACGCCGGACAGCGCCAAAGTTGTTGTTGCTGCTCGAGCAGGGCGAGCGGATCGGCCTGTCAAGCATCGCCGCCTTCGAATGGCTCAGGGGACCTCGAACGACGGAGGAGCTCGCGGATCAGGAACGCCTGTTTCCAATAGAATCTGCAATCCCGTTCGAAGCGGCCGACGCAGAGATCGCGGCGAGCCTTTACAGATCCGTTCGCCGCGCCCGGGCACGCGAGGCCGACATCGCGATCGCGGCCTGCGCGATCCGGCAGCGCGCCGAGTTGTGGACGCTCAACCGCGCGGATTTCGCGGATATCCCCGGATTGCGCCTGTTCACGCCCTGACGCTCAAGCGTTGGTGACGCTCAACACATTTCCGCCGGGATCCTGAAACCACGCGACCCGGATTCCGCCCGGCAGCGTGAGGATCCCCAGCTCGTCCTGCTTGAGATGCGGATAACGATTGAAAACGATACCCTGGCCGAGCAACGCTCGAACGGTCGCCTCGACATCGGTCACCTTGAAGCCGAGGATGGTATGCTCGTGCGCGACAAAGTCCGGAACCGTTGAAATTCGCATTTCCGTTCCGGCGACATCGAAAATGGCCGCGAACTGGTCTTCCGAGACGAACCGCAGGCCCAATGCGTCGCGATAGAAGGCAACCGACCGCGCGCGATCCCGAGCGCAGATGATGATGGCCGGCTTCGCGGATTCTAAGATCCCCGTCACGCCAGATCGAATTTTTCGTGGTGCAGCAGCGGATCGCTCTTGACCAGCACCGGCCGCCGCAGCACCTCTTCGAGCTCTTCGAGATACCGGTTCTGGTGCGACTTCAGCACCTTGGCGACATCCGGATGCACGCGCAGCATCACGTCCTTGCCTTCGACGCTCGATGCCATTTTGCGGGCTTCGGTGAGGATCTCGCTGACGACGGTCTGCACGCTCTTGATGTAGCCCGCGCCTTCGCAATACGGGCACGGCGCGCACAATGTTCGTTCGAGCGATTGTTTCACGCGTTTCCGCGTGATCGCCACTAAACCGAAATCGTTGAACTGGAGAATCTTGTACGGCGCGCGATCGGCGCGCATGGCTTCTTCCAAAGCCTGCATCACCTTCTGGCGATTCTTGCGCTCATCCATGTCGATGAAGTCGATCACGATGATTCCACCCAGATCGCGCAAGCGCACTTGCCGGACAATCTCTTTGATCGCCTCCATATTCGTCTTGACGATGGTATCTTCCAGGCGATTCGTCTTGCCGACGTATTTTCCGGTATTCACGTCGATCGCCACCAGCGCTTCGGTTTGATTGATCACGATGAAGCCGCCGGATTTGAGCCAGACTTTGGGGCGCAGCGCTTTTTCCAGCTCGGCGGTGACGTTGAAGGCGTCGAAGATCGGCGCGTCGCGCGTGTACAGCTTCACTTTGCCGACCAGCGCGGGCTGGAAACGCTCGACAAAGCGCAGCACGCTTTCGTAGGTTTCTTCACTGTCGATCCAGATGGCCTTGAAACTGTCGGCGAGCTGGTCGCGCAAAATGCGCTGCACGATATCGAGATCGTGATGCAGAAGCACGGGCGCGGGACGGCGCTCGGCTTTGGCCTTGATGTCCTGCCACAGGTTGTAGAGGAAGGCCATATCGGCGGCGATTTCCTCTTCGGTGCGGCCTTCCGCAGCGGTGCGCGTGATGAATCCGCCGACCGGGCCGGGACGGCGCCCTTGCAAAATGCGTTTGAGGCGCAGGCGCTCTTCATCGCTCGCGATCTTGCGCGAAACGCCCATGTGTTCGAGCGTGGGCATGTACACCACGTAGCGGCCGGGAAGCGCGACGTGCGAAGTGATGCGCGCGCCCTTTTGCCCCAGGGGCTCTTTGGCGATCTGAACGATGATTTCCTGCCCTTCTTTGAGCAGGTCGGAGATGGACGGCGCGCCGCTCGCGGGCCGCGCGACGGTGCGCTCTTCCCCTTGGCGGTCGGCGCGCGGGCGATGCTCGGGACGCGGCTCGGCGCCGGGCTGCCCTGGCCCGCCGCGCATTCTGCGGCGCATGCGCCGCGAAACGCGATGCGGATAGCGCCCGCCGCGTTCGCGCACGGCCGCGGTTCCGCTTTCCGGCTCGCCCGCGGGTTGCGATTCGGCTTCGGCGGGCGTTTCTTCCGCGCTGATTTCGATGCCTTCGAGCTCTTCCACGGATTCTTCGATGGCTTCCTCGACCGCGCCGGCGTGATTGAGGATCATCTCCTGAATATCGCGATCCTCTTCCTCATCGAGCAGCGGAGCGACCGCGGGGCCGCCATTTTCGGAAACCTCGAGGGTTTCCTCTTCTTCTTCTTCGATTTCCTCGATCGATGCGGGCTCTTCGACCGGAATTGCCGCAGCGGGTTCCGGCTCCGCGGGCGCCGCAACCACCGATTCCGGCTCCGGCGCGTGAGCGGGCGCGTCGGGAAGCGCGTTTTCGGGAGGGTAATGGATAGGCTCGTCGTATTCGTTTTCGACCTCATCGGCCGTTTCCGAGGCAACCTCGAGCGTTCCGTTCACGGCGGCCGGCTCGGGCGCGGGCGCGGCTTCGCGATACTTGGCGAGCGACTCGCCGGGCAGGATCAGCGGAACCTGCTCCCGGGCGGTTTCCGTTTCGGTCTCGGCGGTCTCGGAGGGTTCCACGGTTCGCGCTCCGGATTCGGGCGCGTACTTCGATTCCGGGAATCCGCGGCCGCGATTGCGGCGGCGTCGGGAACGGCGGCCGCGACGGTCGCCGCGATCGTCTCGTTGCTCCGGCCTTTGTTCGGAAACGCGCGGCTCCGCTCCTTCCGGCTGCGGCGCGGGCGCGGCGCTCTCGACGGCCGGCGCGGCTTCCGGCGGAGCCGATGGCTGCGCCTCGACGCGCGGCTGCGGACGGCGCTCCCGCGGCGCGCGTTCCTCGCCCGTCACGCGATCGATATCTTCGGTTTCCTCGAGAAAATCGGAGACGTAGAGGAATGTGTCGCGCTCCAGTCCCAGATCGACGAAAGCCGATTGCATGCCCGGGAGCACGCGCGTTACACGTCCCTTATGGATGCTTCCGGCGAGCGAATATTCATTGGCGCGCTGGAAATAAACCTCGACCAGTTGGTCGTCTTCGATCAGCGCCACCCGCGTCTCGTGCCGGTTCGCCGAGATCACCAGTTCCTTGCTCATCTCACCCTCCCTGGCGCGGCGATTTTTGTTGAGGATCGCCCCGCGCGTCGGAGCCCGGACGCTCGACTGAGGGTGGAACCGATCGGAAGCGGGTTCGGATGGATAGCTGGACGCCGCCGGGGGGAGTGGAGCCGTCACTCATACACTCCCGCCGTGCCTGACTCTCGAGACCAACTTACACGGTCTCACCAGCTCGCGAGCCGTTTTCTTGAATGGAGCGTGTTGTCTTCTCGCCTTCAAACGCTGTCGAGTCCAGCGCCTGCCGTTCCCGGCTCAAGAAAATAGCTTCGAAAAATCGTTGTAACCGAAATCCGCCTCGTCCAGGTCCCCGCACCCATTTCGCGTCGGGACCGTTTTTTTAAATCCTTAATTCACAAACCGCCGGAGCCGGACGTTGTTCACCAGCCCAAGCATCATAAATACCGAAAACGTGTTCGAACCGCCATAGCTGAACAGCGGCAGCGGAATGCCCGTGACGGGCATATATCCCACCACCATCCCTACGTTCACCGCAAGATGAAACAGCAGCAGCGTCCCCACGCCCATGCATAGATACATCCCGGCGCGATCCGGCGCCGCCTGCGCGTTCTGCACAACCTGCATCAATAGCAGAAAATACAATCCGAGCGCCACTACGACGCCCACAAATCCGTGCTCTTCGGCAAATCCCGAAAAAATAAAATCCGTGTGCGGAACGGGCAGAAAACGAAGCTGCGTCTGCGTACCCTGCGTCACGCCGCGCCCCCAGATTCCGCCGTTTCCCACCGCGATCTTCGACTGGATCACCTGATATCCGCGGCCTTTGGGATCCTGCGACGGATCGATAAAGGTCTGGAGCCGCGCTTTCTGATAATCCTTCAGCAAAAACCATCCGGCCGGCATGGCCAGTCCGCAGGCGATCGCGACCACTGCCAGGTATCGCCAGGGAAGCCCGGCGATCAGAACTCCACCCGCCATGATCGGGAAATAGGTTGCGCATGTTCCGAAGTCCGGCTGCAAGAACACCAGCACCGTCGGAATCCCGATTAAACCTCCTAATTTCAATAAGTCACGCAAACCCACCTGCTCGGTTTTGAGCTCCGAGAGGTAGCGCGCTACCAGCAATATTATCACTATTTTCTCAAATTCGGATGTCTGGAGCTGAATTCCCGTGCCCGGAATGGTGATCCAGCGCCTGGAATGGAAGACCATGTCGCCGACGGCGAAAGTTAACAGCAGCGCCGCGATCGAAAGGCAGTACAGGATTGGCACCTGGCCGAGAAGCGTGTGGTAGTCGATCGAAGTAACGATCCACATCAACCCCAGCCCGATTGCGACCCACAGAATCTGCTTCCACCACGCCGTGTGCCACCTGGTATCGTGCGTCGCCGAGAAGATCTGGAGCACGCCTAACGCGCAGATCAGCAGCGTTATGACTAACAGCGGCCAGTCGAGGTCGCGTAAACTACGATATCGCGCCACGGGTTCTTTTTGAGTGTAGCAGCATGTTCGCGTTTCGGGTGGTCATTCGGTCTTTTCCCCCGCGCTTAGGCACGGGGCTTGCAGGCCTGGGTGATCACGCGCAGATCCCTGCTCGACCAGACGCAAGTTCGCATTTAACTTGTTGAATTCACGCCAATGGAATTCGACCTGCTCAAGCATGGCCGCATGGCCACACTCACCATGGTCCGGACGCAGTGCTGCCAGGGATACAAGCAGTTCGGCCAGCGCTGCTCGATCTGCCCGAACCGGCCGGAAAACCGCCAGGCCGTGGAGAAATTCAAGCGCGAGTGCGCGTCAGGACTGGGCTGCCAGCTCGATTGCGAACGCGAGTGCGGCATGAAACACCCCTCGGCGCTGCCTGTGAGCCTCGATCTGAACATTTCGGCGTAGAATCGGTCTATGCGTCTGCTCTCCGTGCTGGCTGCCTGCGCTTTGTTCGCCTCCGCCGCGGATCAAAGCGATAAAGATGACGTGGTTGCCGCTGTCAACAGGTTGTTCGCGGCGATGTCCGCCAAGAATGCCGGCGAAATCGCAGCCGCGATGACCGCCGACGCGAAGCTGATCGCCGCGCAGGGCGACAAAATCTCGACGCCGATTGCGCCCGCCGATTTCGCGCGGCGCATCGCATCGAATCCCGCCCGCATTGTCGAGCGCATCTACAATCCGACCGTTCTGGTCCGGGGCCGGATCGCGACGGTGTGGGCCGATTACGACGTTTACGTCGACAGCAAGTTCGGCCACTGCGGGATCGACGCGTTCATGCTGGCGAAGACCGAGGCGGGCTGGAAAATCAGCCAGATCGAATATACCGCCGAAACCGAAAATTGCGCACCCCACACGGTCGGCGACCCCGGCGAGCGAAAGCATCGCTAAAGCACTTTTTGGGGTTTTCGCAGCGTTGATCCACCTCACTTACGTAATACCCGCGGCGCCGCGGACGATATGAGTGCTGGAGCGAGTGTATGTTCTGGTTGTACCTGCTGGGCTTAGCGACGTTTCTCACCATAGCTCTCAGAAGAACCCGCAAACGCCAGAAACCGCTCGATGACGAGCTGTATTCGAAGAACATCGCCATCGATCACGTGCAATCCGGCGTCGCCTGGGTGCGCGCCGACGGGACCTTCGGCTCGGTCAATCAGTCCTTCGCCCGGACGTTCAACATCGCGCCGCGCGATTTGGCGGGACGCGAGTGGTACAAAATGTTTCCCGGCGGCGAGCACGATCGCGTCCGCAATCAATATAGCCAGATGCTGCTGATGGGCTCCATCGCTTTCGACTCGCCGGGCGAGCGTGCCGACGGCTCTCCGCTATGGCTGAACGTGCGCCTGGTGCCGGTGCACGATCACCATATGCGCTTCGTCGGCCACCATTGCCTGGTGGACGATCGCACCCGCCTGCACGAGCTCGAACAGCGGCTTCGCAAGCTCACCGCCAGCGCAGAAAAACGGGAAGCACAAAGGACGGAATCGCCAGCAGCAGAGCCAGCAGCAGCAGTCCGGTGATTAACAGCGTTGCGAGCTGCCACGGCTTCAGCCGCACAATCAGCTTCGCCGACGGTTCGGTCCCGTTCGCCTGGCGCGCATGGAACATCTCGGCCAGCAGCAGCCGGTCCGTGCACTCCTGGCAATCCACCAGGTGCGCTTCGAACGCCGCGCGTTCCTCCGCTGAAAGCGCGTTTTCAAGGTACCGCTGGGCGAGCGAGTGCCGGTCGATATAGCCATGGTCCATTTCCTGCGCGCCGCGTACAGACGGGTTCATGAAAATCATCGACCGATTTGAGCGTATTCAGTAGCAGGGGCGGCGCGCAAGCCCTTACTGTACTGAAGCTCCCAGGCGTTCGAGTACTCGATCGATCAGCCGCTCGATCACTTCGTCTTGAAGCGCGTTGTTCTGCTCCCAGTGGCGCAGAATCCGCTCTGTGACGCGATCGACTACGCGCTCGCGCAGCTCGTCGAGAATTGTTCCGCGCTGGGAAGGCGTAAGAGAAGTCGCAAAGTATTGCTGCAATTGGCGCTCCAGGTCTTCTGAAGATTCTTCCTGCTCGGTAGCACGCGTTCGAAGACGCGATTGAAGGCCACGAATGACCAGACTCGCCTTCTCGGCGGCTTGGCTGATGGGCTCTTGCGTCGGTTCCGGTTTATTTTCAGGATTTTTGCGCGATGCCACTGCGCGTCCTTAAATCTCTTTCGGCCCTAACCGGATTATACCCCGGTATACGACACTAAGCGATTGACCGTAGTCCATAACTCGGTTACAATCGACCTTGCCGCAAATCAGTACCTCTAGAATTACCAGTTTCCACCGGATAAACCTGTGTTTTCCCGTTACATGGGAATTTCTGTCGGAACCCATATCCGAACCCAGGAGGCAGGAATGGGAGATGGTCGTGCCGAGAATGGAGCGTCCTGTACGTCACATCACCGCGCCGTCCTTCAACACCATCGATTCGTCGCTTTTCGATCGCCTCAATAAAAGGTTCAAAGGATGGCTGCGATGATTCCGGATGCGGTGAGCGCGGGCGCGCGGCTGCTCGATCAGAATCGGGTGAACGAGGCGCTCGCCTGTTTTGAAGCTTGCGATGACCGGCGCGGGTGGTTCGGCCGGGCCGTCGCGCTGCAACTGCTGGGGCGCCTGGATGAGGCCGAAGCGGCGTATCTCCGCGTCCTCGAGCAGATGGCGCAGCCCGAGGCGCTCGCCAACCTGGTGGCGCTGGCGATCGAAAAATTCGATCTCGAACGCGTCGAGCGCTACGCGCGCCGGCTGCTTCAAATGGACCCGGATTCGATCGTCGCATGGCAGGCTCTGCTGGTGGTGGCCGTCGAGCGGCGCGAGTTCGCGTCGGCCGCTTCGTATTTCGCGCGCATCGACGGCCGGCCCGCGCCGGCGAGCGAAGGCGCGATTCAGTATCGTTTGAGCGGGTACATGGCCGATCGCCTCAGGGCGGAGCCGGTCGGGGGACAAAATGGCGCGGCTGCGGGTTCGCGTTGAGCTGAGCCGCGGCGGTGCGGGCGTGCCGCTGCACAAGCTTGCGAGCGTTGTCGAAGAGGCGCGCAAATTCCTTCTGATGCTCGGCGACGACGTCAAGGTCGATGCGTCGAAAGGCGAGTGGCTGGGATTCGATTTCGATCACGAAGCGCTGAATTTCACCGCCGAATTCGTGGGGCCGGTGACCGCCGAGCAGGTGGCCTCGTTCTACGCTGCGTTCGACGGAACCACCCCCCTGCGCCGCGCGACCATCGCGCAATTCGCCCGCATCACCGACGCGATCGACGAAGACGAGTTGATCGGCTTCGGCCTGTTCGGCGCGGGTTCGGCCGCCGCGGAGCCGGAGGAATGGCGCTGCCTTTCGCGCCGCGACGCGCTGCGCATCGCCGAAGAGATGCAGCTCTTGATCGGCGCGGCCGAACAGGAGGGAGGGTCGCATCTGCCCGCCGTGACGGATTCCGGCTCGCGCCTGTTCCGGCGCGCAGGGCGCGAAAGCGAGGGCGATCTGGCGGAGCGCTTGGCTCGCGTCGAAAGCAAAGTGGACCAGCATTCGGCGATGATCGGCGACCTGCGCTCCCAGTCCGCCATGACCGAACAAAGTTTTCGCAACCTGCTGGGCGCCGTCGAAAATTTTTGCGACCAGGCGGCGCACCAGATCGAGCGCGCGTCGCCGGTGGTGCTCGCCGCCGCTCCGGTCGCGAAAAAACGCGCGCCCAGATGGGCGCTGGCTGCCATTGCCGGTGCGCTCGGCGTCGCCGCCATCTTCGCAAGCTGGCGCTTGTGGCCGGCCCGGCCGGCGGAGGCGGTGATCGCCAAGTCCCCGGTTCCGTCCGCGCCCATCGCGCCCGCCGCGCCCGTCGCGGCGGCTCCCGCCGAAACTCCTCGGCCCGCGCCCATGCGCATCGAAATCGAAGCTTCCGAGCCTGCATGGATCTCGGTCACCGATCCGGACGGCGATCGTCTGGCGGTGGGCGTGATCGAGCCGGGGAAGCCTCGCACGCTCGACGTCGACGGACCCGTGATGCTGCGCACAGGAAATGCTGGCGGGTTGCTGGTCAAGCTGAACGGGAAACCTCTGGGCGCCATCGGGCCGCGCGGAAAAGTGCGCCAGATCGCGTTCAAAGACGGCAAATTCACGATTTCGTCCCTGGAGTAGACATCCGGGCATCGTCCCATTAGCGGACAATCCCCGACTGGTCCCGCGCCGTCTCTCATGAACATACGCTGGCAGGCTGATTGCTTCTCGCGACAGCATGCCCAAGCTCGAGCGTGTGCGCGATTTCTTCTCCACGGCGCCCTCCGCGGATTATTTCAACCAAAAAACCGCCGAAGGCTGGCGCCTGGTCGCGGTCGAGTGGGAGCGCGGCGCTCCCTCGAGCCCCTCCGTCGAGGATGTCCCCTTCGGCCTGCGCGTCGCAAGCGACTGCCGGCGCCTGGAAGAAAATCCCGACGAGATGCAGGTGCTGGTGCTCATGATGGAGACCATCGTCCAGGACGGTCCGCTGTCGCAAGCCGCCCAGGTCATCAACGCCCGCGGCTGCCGCACGCGCGACGGCCAAAAATGGACCCCGCAGGCGCTGTTTTATCTGCTGCCGCGCCTGATCGAAGTCGGCCCCCGATTGTGCACCAGCCAAGAGTGGATCGAGCGGCGCAAGCATTTGTTCAACATCGCGTAACTTCATCGTCCGGCGAATCGGGCGCGCAATGAGTGCATTTTGCACCTTTACATGCATGCTTGGGTTCCGTCACAATATGTGTATAATGCACTCAGATAAGATCCTGGTCATCATCGGCAGCACGCGGACACGACGCATCGGACCGCGGATCGCCGCATGGGTCGCGCACATCGGCAGTCAAGCCATCGGCGCGCAGTTCGAGGTAGTGGATCTTAAGGACTGGCCCTTGCCCATGGACGACGAGCCCGGCATACCCGCGCTGGGCGGCTATGCCTTCGAACACACTCGAGCCTGGAGCCGGAAGATCTCCGAAGCTCAGGCCTTCGTGTTTGTGACCCCACAATACAACTGGGGCTATCCCGCGCCTCTGAAAAATGCGCTCGACCACCTTTACCAGGAATGGTCGGGCAAACCCGCCATGATCGTCACCTATGGCGGCCATGAGGGCAGCAAGTGCAGCCGCCAGCTGCGGCAGGTCCTGAAAGGGCTGAACATGCGTCCAGTCCGCATCCGGCCCGGATTTCGGCTGACCCTCGATCAGATTAAAGCCAACACCGGCGCCATCGACCCTGCCGCCCAGTTCGGCAAACAGGAGAAAAAAGTCCGGAAAGCGTTTTCCCAGTTACAGGTGCGATTGCAACGCACCGCCTCGCGGAGATGGTGGTCCTGGCTCCTATAGAAGGCTCGATCGCATCGCTATCACGTGTATAATGCACCTATCACGCGGACCCCGATGGCTTCACGGCAAGCAGCGCACAATCATCTGACCGATATTCGAAAAATCTACGGCGCCGTGGTCGATCTCGTGGGCATCATGAATAGCCCCCAGCGCGATGCCCGGATGATCAAGGAGGCGGGAATCTCGCTCGATCGGGCGCTGTTCCCGTTGCTCGTCCTGATCGACCGCTTCGGCCCGGTCGGCGTCGTGAATCTCGCCGATCGCGTCGGCCGGGACTACACCACCGTGAGCCGCCAGCTGGCGAAGCTCGAAAGTCTTGCGCTGGTCCGGCGCAATCGGGCGCAGAGCGACAAACGGGTGCAGGAGGCGGTGATCACCCCAAAGGGCCGCCACATGACTGAGGCGATCGACAAGGCGCGAGATCGAATCCTCACCGCCATGCTCAAGGAGTGGAGTCACAGGGACATCGCGGCGCTCGCCCGCTTGCTCCGCCAACTCACCGACAGCGCGCTGGGATTGGAATCCTGACGGGGTCGGAACGGTCCCGCCCCGCCGCGCCTTACGCGCCGCTGTTTTTTTCGAGGTCGTAAAGCGGCGAAAGCTCGCGCAGCTTTTCGACCACCTCGATCACCCGCGAAGCCACGTAATCGACCTCTTCGTCCGTGTTGAACCTTCCCAACCCGAAGCGAATCGATGAATGCGCCAGCTCATCGCCCGCGCCCAGAGCTTTGATCACGTGGCTCGGTTCGATGGTCGCAGAAGTGCACGCCGAACCGCTCGACACCGCGACATCGTTGATTCCCATGAGCAGCGCGTCGCCTTCGACGAACCCGAAACTGACGTTCAGATTGTTCGGCAACCGCGCATCCATCGCGCCGTTGATCGCAATGTGATCGAGCCCCGCGAGCAGCCGGTCTTTCAAACGATCGCGCATCGCCGCCATGCGCTTCGCCTCCCCGGGCATCTCCGTTTTCGCGATCGCCGAGGCCGCGCCCAGCCCGACGATCCCCGCCACGTTGAGCGTCCCGCTGCGCAGCCCGCGCTCGTGCCCGCCTCCGTCCATCTGCGCCGCGATCTCGACCCGTGGATCGCGCGAGCGCACGTACAGCGCGCCGATGCCCTTGGGCCCGTACATCTTGTGCCCGCTGATCGACAACAGATCGATATTGTCCGCCGCAACATCCACCGGAATTTTTCCGATCGCCTGCGCCGCGTCGGTATGGAACAGCACGCCGCGCTCTTTCGCGATTTTCCCCATCTCGCGAATATTCTGGATCACGCCGATTTCGTTGTTGGCGTACATGACGCTCGCCAGGATGGTCGAATCGGTGAGCGCGCCGCGGAATTTTTCAAGATCGATCAGCCCGCTTTTCTCGACCGCGAGATAGGTGACGCGAATCCCGCCCTTTTCAAGATGTTTCAACGTATCGAGAATCGCCTTGTGCTCGGTCGCCGCGGTGACGATGTGATCGCCTCTGCTCGCGTACGCTTCCGCGACGCCCTTGAGCGCCAGATTGTTCGATTCGGTCGCGCCGCTCGTAAAAATGACCTCTTTGGGCGAAGCGCCGATCAGCTCCGCCACCTGCTTCCGCGCCTTCTCCACCCCGTCCGCCGCGCGCCATCCGAAGCTGTGGCTGCGGCTGGCCGCGTTGCCGAAAATTTCCGCGAAATACGGGCGCATCGCATCGAACACGCGCGGATCGAGCGGCGTGGTTGCATGGTTATCCATGTAAACCGGGATTTTCATCTCATCTCCGCGAGATTTCCAGACCCTGAATCGAAGGAATCAGCGGAACCGTGGTTTCGTCGTCGCTCAGATCCGCGATGCTGATTCCCGCGAGCAGCCTGAGAATCCCCTCGTGGACTTTCTTGAGCGGCTCGCGCACCGGGCAGCGCGGGCTTTGATCGCAATTGGCGTGATCGGTGAAGCAATGCGTCAGAAGAATCGGCCCGTCGATCGCGCGAATCACCTCGAGCGCGCTAATGTCCCGCGCCGCGCGCGCCAGCCGGTAACCGCCGTGCGTCCCCTGCTCGGAATCGAGCAGCCCGCTGCGCACCAGTTTCTGCAGGATTTTCGCAAGCAGGGGCAAGGGGATGCCATAGGCGTCAGCGATGTCCTTGGCGCTTGAGGCACGCCGCGCCGAGGCCAGGTGCCGCAGCGCGATCAGCCCGTAATCCGCTTTCTTTGTAAGCTTTAGCATCGCCTCAGCGCTAAATTCGGACCGCTTCAGTCCTAAATCATTATGGGAACCATCCCGACGGACTGTCAAGAAGCCCAAAGCGCATCCCCACGACTCTCCGTGCAAAAATAAACAGATGGGGTTGCGCACGGGGCTCGGGGGACGCTTCTGGTGTCTCATCACCGCCACCTTTCTCGGATTTCTGGGATTCGGCTCCGTTCTGCCCGCGCTTGCGCCGCACATCCGCCTGGATTTGGGCGCCTCCGATCGCGCGGTCGGATTCGTCATCGGAACGTTTTCCGCGGTGGCCTTGTGCAGCCGTCCCTTCGCGGGACGCCTGGTCGATCGTAAGGGCCGTAAGGCCGCGTTCTTTGCCGGACTCTCGAGCTGCACGCTCGCCGGCATCACTTATCTGGCGCCATGGGGCGTGGGCGCGATGTACCTGGCGCGCGCCCTGCAAGGCGTCGGCGAAGCGTGCCTGTACACCGGCGCCGCGGCCTGGGCGGTCGAGCTTGCCGGCGTGCATCGCAGCGCGCGCGCCTTGGGATACGTGAGCAGCGGGATCTGGGGCGGCATCGCCGCGGGTCCGCTGGTGGGCACGCTGCTCGGATCGTTCAACCACGCCGCCGAATTTCAGGTGATCGCCGCGCTGGCCTCCGCCGCGCTGCTCGCCCGCGTCCGCGAAGATTACGAACCCGCGCGCCATCGCGCGCGCCGCGGGTGGTTCCAGCGCTCGCTCGTCGCTTCCGGACTCACCGTCGGATTGGTCAACGTTTACTATCCGGTAGTCACCGGTTTCCTGATTTTATTTCTCGCCCAACGCAGCCACGCCGGCCGCGCGGCGTTTTCCGTCTACGCCGGATTCGTGCTGCTCTCCCGATTTTTCCTGGGCGGCCTGCCGGATCGCGTGCATCCGCGCGTCACCTTCTACACCGGGCTCGTCTTCATGGCGATCGGACTCGCGATCATCGCCAGCGGACCCTCCCGCATCTGGGCGCTCCTCGCCTCCGCGCTGCTCGGTTTCGGCTATTCCTTCCCGTGGGCCTCGGTCGCGTCGATTGTGCTGCGCCGCGCGCATGAAAGCGAACGCGGATCTTCGGTCAGCGTGCTCAGCGCGTTCTACGACGTTTTCGTGGGAGGGAGTTCCTTCGCCGCCGGCCTTCTGGCGAACTCGTTCGGCTACAGCGCCGCGTTCCTGATGGCCATCGCCGCACTCGGCGCCGCCGCGATCACCGCCCGAATCGTTTTCGCCGAAAACGACGCCACCGAAAAACAGTCGCGGCTTGCGAGAGCGGAGACCCCCGCGACACTCGCGCGGGAATGACCAATGCGCCCCAACCCGATCGAGTTTGCCCTGAGGCGCGACCGTATATGGAGCGCGTTGGCCAGCGCCGCTGAACGTCTACTCGATCACCGTCATCGTCGACGAGCTGTTCAGCGTCATCGAATTCGGCGAAACGAGGGTCAGCAGCGGACTGTAGGAGTAGCTCACCTTGACGGTCACGGTGCTGCCCTGATCGTTTCCGTTCGAGCAGCCCGAACACGCGGTCCAGGTGGTGGCCACCGTCAGGTTCGCGGTGTTCAGCGCGACAGTGAGGCCCTGCACGTACGTCGTGGTCGGATCGCCGCTCGATTCGTTGGTGCACGTCGAGCCGCACGGGCTGGGGTTGGTGGGCAGCGGACTCACGCTCGAGGCGCCGCGAATGGATGCGTAGCGCGCCCCCTGCTGCGCCGCGAACGCGCAGAAATTGTTGGCGAAATTCAGTATCGAATATTGAACGATGCCGAAGATCATCAGAAACAGCGTCGTCATGCACAGGCCCATCTCGATGATCACGTTGCCGCCCTGCTGGCGCTTGCGTCTTGTGGCCGGGTTCATCAATGCACTTGAACGATGGATTGCCCCGTCACCGTGATGCTGGTCGGCAGCAGGGGATATTTGAAATACGTCGTGAAGGTCAGCTGCGTGTTGACCTGTGAATAAGTTCCCAGCGTGTAACCGGTCCCGCACGTGCTGGTGCACGAGACTTGGGCCGTCGAGTTGGAACAGGCGCAGAAGAAGGTGGGCGCCGGGGTCGTCGCGAAGCTCATCGACGAAGGAACGTTGGAGGCATCGGCGGTCGCGGCGGCCTCAATCGAGGCGACCGCGGCTTCATTGGGCGCCGAGTTCAGCGCGTACTGCGTTCCGGCCCGCGCCGCGCCCTGCACGATCGCGCCGTAGTAGAACACGCGCGAATAATCGATCACCGCGAAAAAGATCGGGAGCATGATCAGGCTCACCAGCGCGAACTCGATAAACGCGCTGCCGCTCTGGTTCGCGCGCCGGCGGTCTGAAAGTTTTCCTGTACGCATGGCTTTATTGAGCGATCGCTCCCCCGGTGGTGCTGGTCGAGGAGGACGTGGTCAGTGGATTGCCCTTGTTGTACACCACGATCGGCGAGCTGCCGTTGATGGTCAGCTTCTTCACCACGATCATGGTGTAATCGCTGCTTCCCGTGTTCACGCCGGTGTAGGTCAAAGTCGAATTCTTGAAGTACATCGCGCCCTGCAGCGTGGTGCTCGAATTTCCCTGGATGGAAGGCTGCGTGTCGGTCACCGTTACTCCGCTCTCGTTCTGACGATCCTCGAAAAACAGCATGCCCACCACGCCGCTGCTCGCCCCGGATGCCGGCGCGCTCAGGCTGACGGTCGACTGACCGGTGATCACCACCTGCGCAATCGAGGTGCTGCTGCCGCAGCTCGGCCCTCCCGCTTTGCTGAGCTCGGACTCGCTGGTCAGATAGAAGGTGACGCCCGTACCGGTCACAGACGCGGTCGATTGGATGTTAAGCTGCCCGCTGGCGATAAAATACGTTCCCGGCTCGAACGTATACGTCACGCCATTTGTATTGCCCACTTCGAGCCCGTCGCAGTATACGCCCGGCTGAATCTTGTCGCCCGAAGGCAGGGCGTTCATGTTGTAATACGGGTCGGTCGCGATGATTGACACGCCGGATGGACTCGGCGCAGTGATGCTGCTGAGAGGGTCTCCCGGACTGCTGATGCCGTTGGACGTCGGCACGCTGCTGCCTGTACAGCTGGTTGCCGGCGAGGTGCAGATGTAATCCTGGTTGGAGGTGTAATCGATCCCGCATCCGCTGTCCACCGCGGGAGAAGACGCCGTGCAGCTCGACGGTCCCACCACACCAACCGTGTAGCCGGACCCCATTTCGACGGTAAGCGCCCCGGAGAGGTACACCGCTTGCGAGTTGGGCGACTCCACAATCACGCCGCAGTTGAAGGTCGGCGAGCTGCCCTGAATGTTCAGGACCTCCGAGTCGCTGGAACTCGTGTCGAGCACGTAAACGCAGCCCATCGAAGTCCCCGACCCCGATCCGGACCCAGAGCCTGACCCAGAGGATGGCCATGACCCGGCCGCGTAGCCGTTGAGCGTAACGCTGCTCAGATGGAACAGGCCCATGAAGAATGTGGGAACCGTCTCGGTCACGATCGCCTCAACGGCGTTTGACTCCCCCGAGAGACTTCCCTGCTTCGGCGGACTGTTGAGGGTCACCGTCACGCCATTGCTGCCATTGGTAAAGCCGTTCATCGACGCGGCGTTTTGCCCGACCGTCGAGATACTTGAACTGTTTCCAGCCGCTCCCGCGATAATCCCTGCCTGGGCGGCGGCGTCAGCCGCGTCCTGAATTCGCACTCTCGTCCATTGCAGATATCCGACGTCGATCGCCATCCCGGTGAAACCGAGCAGGCCGAGCATCGCAAGGCCGGCGATCACGCCGACGGTTCCGCGCTCGCCGCGGGAATGAAATGTACTCCGATTATGCACTTGATTCACACTCATGATCTTTCGGTCTCCTGGATCGTTTCCAGTATGCGAGCGCGCCGCTCCGCGGGCCATGAGGCGAAACGCTAGTATTGAAGTAGGGTTACCACTTACCCGTAGGCACCATGGGAATACCTGAACTATAGTTCTAGTACCGCGCTGCGGAAGGTTCAGCGAGAGGAAATTAAGTCCCGTTGAATCGCGAACTTCACTAGCCCGGCGACATCATGTATGTCTAGCTTGCGCATGAGGCTTGCGCGGTAGGTGTCTACGGTCTTAGGACTGAGCGACAGGCGCGCGGCGATCTCCTTGGCGCGAACTCCATCGCAAAGCAATGAAAATACTTGATATTCGCGCGCGCTGAGGGCTTGCAGAGGGTCCTCACTAGGGGATTTCGGCCCGCCTCCGAAGATCTTGTGCAGCTCAATCTCGGGCGAAACGTAGATTCCGCCGTCGAGCACCTGCTCGAAGGCTTCGATCAACTGTTGCGACGGGGCCGATTTCAATAAAAACCCGTTCACGCCGCAGCGCAGCGCCTCAACCACCGTTTTGCGGTCCCGGCGCGTCGAAAGCACCACGATTTTGGTGGGGATGTTGGTTTCGCGGATGCGGCGAACCACCTCCAGCGTGAACAGATCCGACAAATTCAGGTCCAGCACGGCAATATCCGGCGCCTGGGACTGGATAAAACGCAGCGCCGCCGCACCCTCCGAGCATTGCCCTACAACTTTAAATCGTGGACGAACCCCCCCGTTCCCGTCTGCGGGCTCGGAAACGCACAGCGCCGCCAGTCCTTCACGCACCAGCGTGAGCTCGTCGGCCAGAAAAATGGAATACGTTTTCGGCTCTCTGATCGGAACCATATCGGGACCGCCACGCCGTTCGCGGCGAAATTTCCCCCTCACCCCTTACAGTGAGCCGGAGCCTCACGAATTCTCTAATTTTTATTGATCTTAAACTTTTTCTTTTCCGGCTCCGACGATTCCATTCCGTCCCATTTATGCACAAAATGCAGCGATGCTCAAGAAAAACTTCGAACCGCGGCGGCTTCGTCGTCGAAAACGTCGAAAACAGTATACAGTTTGGTGATCTGCAGCAGGTCCTTGACCCGCTTGGTCAGGTTCAGCAGCTTGACCTGTCCGCCCTGGTTGGTGACCGTGGTGAAACCGGACACCATTTCGCCGATTCCCGAGCTGTCGATATAGGAAACCTCGGCGAGATTGAGCAGCATCTTCTTGTGACCGCTCGAAGCCAACTCCCGAATCTTGTCGCGGAACGTGCTCGCTCCCTCACCGAGCGTAATACGCCCCACGGCATCCACTACCGTCACATCGCCCACCTGTCGGGTGGTCAGTTTAACACTCACGAGACTCCTCCTTTAACTCTTGGGAACGTACTTCACCATTCTCACTTCGGCGCCCTTGGGCTCCCGCGGGCGCATTTGAAACTCGTCCATGAAGGCCTGGATCAGCAGCAAACCCCGGCCGGAATGGCGCAGCAGGTTCTCGTTGGCGAGCGGGTCCGGCAGCGAACTCATATCGAACCCCTCCCCCTCATCCCCAATCACGATTTCCAGCCGCTCCGCCGACCGCGTTACGCTGACGTGAACCTTCTTCCGCGCATTATACCGGTTGCCGTGCACCACGGCGTTGACCATGCTCTCCCGCACCGACATGCCGATGCGATGCAGATCGTCCTCGTCAAAACCGAGTTCCTGCGCTTGGTGCAGCACGGCTTCCTCGGCCGTATCCACGCTTTCGAGCGTCGAATCGAGCAGAAGCTCCACGTTTGGCGCCGCCGCGGCCTCCCTATTACTCATATGAAATGCGACAGGCTTAACCATTCCGGGTGCGGCCACGTCGAATCGTTAAAGTAGAATAGTAGAGCTTCGAAAGTCAAGTGCGCTCCTCTGAACGCGAACTCGTTCTGCTCGACGGCGCCTCGCTCACCATCGCTCAGGCGGCCGCGGTCGCGCGCGGCCAAGCCGAAGCACGCATCTCCCCGCACGCGATCGAAGCCATGCGCCGCTCGCGCGAAGTAGTCGAGCGCCTCGCCGCGGGGGATATGCCGGTATATGCCGTGAATACCGGCGTGGGGCTGCTCGCCGACGTACGAGTTCCCGCCTCCGATCTTGAAACGCTCCAGCGCAACGTGGTGCGCTCGCATTCGGCGGGCGTCGGCGAACCGCTGGGCATCGCCGAAACCCGCGCCATGATGCTCATCCGAGCCAACGTGCTCGCCCGCGGATTCTCCGGAATCCGTCCGCTGGTCGCTGAAAGATTGTGCGATCTCTTGAATCGCGGCGTCACGCCCGTGGTCCCCGCACGCGGGAGCGTCGGCGCAAGCGGCGATCTCGCGCCCCTGGCGCATATGGCCCTGCTGCTGATCGGGGAAGGCGAAGCCGAATTCGAAGGCGCGCGCCTCCCCGGCGGCGAAGCGCTGAAGCGCGCCGGAATCGAGCCGGTGACCCTCGCTTCGAAAGAAGGAATTTCGCTGGTCAACGGCACCCAGGCGATGCTCGCGGTCGCGTGCCTGGAGCTCGAACAGGCCGAGCGCCTCGCGCACGCCGCCGACGTGATCTGCGCCATGTCGCTCGACGGATTGAAAGGCACGCCGCGCGCCTTCGATCCGCGCATCCACGAAATCCGCCCGCATCCCGGCCAGCGCGCGAGCGCGGCCAATCTCGAGCGCCTTCTGCGCGAAAGCGAAATCCGCCAATCGCACATCACCTGCCGCCGCGTGCAGGACGCGTATTCTCTGCGCTGCGCTCCGCAGGTCCACGGCGCCGTACGCGATACGCTCGCGCAGGCCCGCGCGGTTTTCGAAATCGAATTGAACTCGGTGACCGACAATCCCTTGGTCATCGGCGAGGAAATCATCTCCGGCGGAAATTTTCACGGCGAGCCGCTCGCGCTGGAGCTCGATTATCTTTCAATCGCGCTCTCCGCCCTCGCCGGAATTTCCGAACGCCGCATCGACCGCCTGGTGAATCCCGCGCTCAACGAGGATCTGCCCGCCTTTCTCGCCGGCCACCCGGGCCTCGAATCCGGATTCATGATGACCCAGGTGACCGCGGCCGCGCTGGTGGCCGAAAATCGCGTGCTCGCGCATCCCGCCTCGCCCGGCTCGATCACCACCAGCGGCAACAAAGAGGATTTCGTCAGCATGGGAATGACCGCTGCGCTGAAGCTTCAACAAGTAGTGAAAAACACCCGCGCCGTGCTGGCGATCGAAGCCCTGGCCGCCGCACGCGCCCTTGATCTGTTAGCGCCGTTGAAATCCAGCCCGCCAGTCGAGCAGGCCCGCGCAGGACTGCGCTTCGTCGTTCCCGCGTGGGAGGGCGATCAAACATTTTCGGGCCGGATTGCGGCGATCGAAAAATGGATCGGATTGGGCGGGTTGGACGGAATTTGATAGCCGTGAATAAACGGCTAAGATGTTCCTAGGCTTATGGTGACCGTCCGGCCTTCGCGAGGTTCGTATCGGTGCACCGCCAATTTCGACGCGCTCCTTGGGACAGCGACGCTCGGGTGTTGACATGGCAGTTCCCCGCAGCGTCCTAGGA
>JASHWA010000557.1 GCA_030044325.1 Bryobacteraceae bacterium | reverse complement strand
AGTCGATTTCCGCTTTAGACCCCCAGTCTATCATGGTCTCCCTATAACCCCGTCGGAAACGCTCTGCCCCACTCCCAGTTTGGCGAGCCATTGTCGTCCCGCAGAATCAGCGTCGTCTGGCCCATCCGGATCTCGCGCGCGAGAAAAATCTCGCCGTCCTCGAACTTCACCTTCGACGCCAGCACTTCCACCTCCTGGCCCGCGCTGAACGTCACGTCGAAAATCTTCACGAATGCCCTCGGTCCGACGTACACATTCACGTTCTCGCCCTTTTCCATCTTCACCGTCAGATGGATTCCCGCGAGCACCTGCCCCGCAGGGACTTCGCGCACTTCCACAATCTTGCCGATGAATTTGGTCTCCGAGGAGCGATCGTATGCCGGTCCCGCGGGCGATTTAGGATCTTTGCCGCCGCCGAACGCCGCGCAACCGAGCGCCAGCGCTACCGCCCATGTCATCGCTTTCATCACCGTATTCTCCTTCCGGATTTGTCAGAAGCAGCTTACGGCCCGGTGCCATGGCCATTGTTTTCAACGCCGCCGCGTGCCGATTGAGCCAAGCGGCTCAGCCAAATGCCCCAGGCGCCGCGCGAGCGCTCAGGACCATCCTCCGCTGCGCGCTTTGATCCCGCGCCCCAGCAGGCCCGCGAGCAGCAAGCCGCCGGCAGCCAGCGCGAACGAACCCGGCTCAGGCACCCCGCTCACCGTCGTCGTGTCGATCAGCACCAGCGCCGCGGTCAGGAAGTCTTCGCCGCCTCCGCCCGGACTGTACGGGTAGATGTCTATGCTGGTTGAAGTTGCGGTGAATGTTCCAATGATGTATTGCGGATACTGCGACGGAGTGCCGGTCGTGTTGACGCCGATGTTGAGCGGCGCCGACGTGTTGGTCCCGTCGCTGTACGTCGTTCCGTCAAAGCCCTGATTCCACCAGGGCGTGAAGATCTGCAACTCATAGGTGTCGCCGATAATCAGCCCCGAAATGGTGAAATATTCCGGCGATGCGCCGTCGTAAGTCCCGTCACCGAACTCGGTGATCTCCCCGTAGCCCGAATCCCAACTTGACGGCGCGCCGTCGCCGTAATTTCCGCCGGGGTAACCCGGATCCGTGATGCTGATGTTCGAATACGTGTTGAAGGTTCCGGTGGTCCCGATCTGGTAGCCGAAGGTGACTCCATTGACCGTCACGTCGGAGGAAACCTGATTGGTTCCGTACCCGTCATCGCCCATAAACACGGCCACGACGACGTCCCCGGTGATGATGTCGCTGGCATTGCCGGTGTCATTGGTCGGCGTGCCCCAACTCACCCCGGCCAGCGCTCTCACAGATCCGAGACACAGGGTGATCACAATTCGAGACCAGTATTTCGTCATGCAATCGAGACTAGGGGGGATTGCGCGCGCGGCGCAACGATCAAGGGGTGCGCACGCCGGTTAACGTACAGATTTTACGCATTTTTCAATGTCTTGCCGGACTGCTGCGTTGGACTGTTGCGGATGCTCGGCCGCGGCTCGGAATCACGCTCCGCCGCCATCCCGCCAAAGGAAATCCGCGCGCAGCCCGCACGCATTCTCGAAATGCACCATTTCGCCGATGGTCCGCGGCCGGCCGCTCGTGAGTTTCCGCGGTTGCGGCAACCTCCTGGTATATTGACACCCTCAACCGCCCTGCGCTCCCTCCAGCAGATTCTGCGCGAGCCAGCAGATGTATTCGCTATTGCGCCGCCGCGTTTCCTTCACCATCGCCTCCGGCAACGAATCCAGCGGCTCTTTGAAAAACCTTCCGTCTTCATCGCGGCTCCCAACCATGTTTCCGAGCCAGAAAACCAGGAACAGGTTGCCGTCCACGCGCCCGCGCTTCGGATCGCCCAGATACGCTCCATGCGACGCGTGGTATTCGGCCGCAAGAGAGCTCTCCGCGCCGAACGCGCCGCCCTGGGCGAATTTTTCGCACGCCGCGGTCATCCCTTCGAATAATTTTCGTTCCGGCGAACCGTCCGGCTGTTCGGAGAGAACGTCAAAAAGCTGCAATTGAAGCTCGCCCGAAATTTTGTAGTTCACCCGGCCGCGCGTGGCCCATCCGATCGCGCGCAGCACCTCCGCCTGCTTGCCGCTGCCGGAATGAATGCTCAGCGTTCCATCGAAAAATCGCGCCACTTCGGCGAGCTCGGCCACGCGAGCCTGGAGCTCGGCCAGGGGATCTCCTTTGAATTCGCCATCGACGCGGGCCGGCAGTTCCGGCCACATTTTGTGACCCGCATAATCCGCCAGCGCGTCGCGCGATTGCGGATACGCCTGGCGCTTCTTGAATCCGAGATTGGGAGGAACCAGTTGCGCCGGCCGCCCGCGCTCGCGCAGCCAGTGCATGTAGAAAATCAGCTCTTGGGGGGTGGTCAGCGTTTCGGCTTCGTCGAGCGATGGCTCGAAATCGAACTCCGCGCCTTTTTTCGCGCGCCGGATCGCGTCATACAGCTCTTCGTTCAACTTCAAGCTCGGACCGAATTTGACGGCCAGCCGTTTGATCTCGGGTTCGGAAAAGCGGTAACGGCGGGTCTCGCATTCGAACGCGCGCGAAAACGCGGCCAGGGCCCAGCCGCGCTCCTCCGGCGTGAGGCGCTGCTCGAAAAGTTCGCCGGTTTCGGCTTCGCTCCACGGCTGAGCATGGCGCGAGTCGGCGCGCAGATCGAACACTCGCGACGTATCCGTGGTGAATTTCGTATAATCCGCGGCTTCGCGAATCGCCTCCTTCACCCATTCGACCGATTTCGCGATAGCCGCGTCGTCGCTCCCGCTGACGATGAAATGATCGGCTTCCGCGTTGTAGCCTTCGCGATAACCCGCGCGAATGGCGGCCCATAATCCGGCGTGATACAGATGGCGAATGCTCACGCGCGTGTGACCGGGCGCCGTTGGGCTCGACCCGTCGCGCGCGGCGAGCTCCTTCCCCGTGGTCATTTCCCGCGTCGCGCTCAACTGGACGGTCGACGCGAGATTTTTTCCGGTTCGCCGCAGAATCTTGTGGAAAGCGTCGAACGCCGCGGGCAGGCTGACCTCCGGATGCCGGTTTCCCGCGGCGATCGCCGCACGCTCACGCTGCGGGCGCGGAAGAAATGACGGATCCACGCGTTCGACAAACGCGCTCAGATACGTGTAGTCGGAGGCCGAAAACGGATATAGATAACGGTGTGCGGCGGGATCGGCCCACGCGGACTCGCCGATTTCCGGATCGCCGCCGCTTTGCAGAAGAAACGATCGTCCGCCGCAATCGAGCACGATAAAGCTCGCGCGCCCCGTTCGTGTGAGCGATTCGGGCAGCGCGCGAACGCTGTCGCGCGAGACGCCCAGAAAATCGGCGACAGCGCTCGAATCGGGCAGCGGAACGGCGCTCATGGCGCGATCCACTTCTCGAAATTTCCGCGAAACAGACGGTGGATGTCCCGGCGGATTTCCTCCCGCGTGACCGCGCGGCCGTCCGCGGCGAGAAGACCGTACGCGTTCGCCAGAATCGGAGCCATCGTGCGCCGCGTGTTGCGCCACTTGTAGATCACCTGTTCGAGCACCCGCGCGTCGCTGTGCTGGGGAATAAAGCTCGTGCCGAGCATCTCGATCCGCTCGCGCGTAATTTCTTCCACAATCGACGGATTGTTCAAAAACCACCAGCAGCCGAACGGCATCAGGTTCGAAAATTTACGGGCGTAAACGCACAGCTCGTGCTGATTTTCGCGGCTCAACACGCTCACCAGGTATCGATTTTCTCCGAAATCGGCGCACAGCCGCTCCACGGCGCGAAGGTCGGCCTTTCCGGCGCCGTCGCCCGCCAGTCGGATCGCCGGATTCACCTGGTAGCGCACGCCGATCATCAGGGAAAGCGGGAGATGGAATTCGCGGCACGCCGGAAGGATCGCCTGCGCCAGCAGCCGGCCGCGAATCGAATCTTCCGGAAACTGGAATGTGTCGGGCAGCGAGACGGCCATGTAGACCGGCTTCATGCGCCGGACCCAATCGGCGAGAAAGCGGCGAACGCCGTCCATCGACGAGCCGCGCTCGTCGGCTTCGTATCCCTTCGATTCGAGCGCCCGCCAGTGATCGGGCCACCGGTTCAAAATGCGGTCCAGGCGCAGCACGGGATGAAACCGCGGGTCGTGCGCGGGGCCGTGTTCCCAAGCGGGAGCCTCCTCCGGATCGAGAGGATCGTTCGTCATCACCGCTTCGGAAATCCCTCCCAGCTCGAACACCCGATCGATATGCCGGTCGAGCGGTTGCGAGGCGAAAAATTCTCGCGCCTCGCCCAGATCGGATGTGCCAAGCCCCAACCCGTGGAGCACCGCGACCACCCCGCGCGCCGCCTCGGAAACCGGCGTGTTCTCGACAAACAGGGCATTCCAGATCGCGTCCGCTTGCTCGCGCTTGGAAAGCGCGAAATACTGGCGCGGCGTGATCCGTGAGGAGCGGAACAGCTCGGCTTCGAGATAATGATACGTGATCAGCTGATCGATGCCCCACAAACCCAGGTTTCGCAGTGCCGGCATGAACAGGTGAGTGTGGACGTCGATGAAGCGCGCGGCGTTAAGCTCCTGTTCCACCGCCGCGAGCAGATCGGCGGAAGCGACGCTAACTTGCGGGACGGTCGTCATCAGTTTAGGAAGGGATCGCCGCGTTTACGCCGGAGGCCAGGAATCCGCCGTCGACGGCGATGCACTGGCCGGTAATGAAACTGGCGGCGTCGGAGGCGAGCAGCACCGCCGCGCCGGCGATCTCTTCGAGTTTCCCGAAGCGCTTCATGGGCGTGCGGCACAGCAGTTCCCGTCCGCGCTCCGTGTGATCCAGCAGATCTTTATTTAAATCGGTGCGAAAAACGCCCGGCGCGATGGCGTTGACGTTGATGTTGGCCGGCGCCCATTCGACCGCCAGGCTGCGCGTGAGTCCCAGCAGCGCCGTCTTGGAAACCGCGTAAGCGGCCACTCCGTTCAGGCTCACAAACGAATTGAGCGAGCAGATATTGATGATGCGCCCGCGGCCGCTCGCGCGCAACGGCTCATAAAAAGCCTGGCACGCCCGCAGAACCCCCGTCACGTTGGTGTCCTGCACCGCATCCCATTCGCTTTCCGCAACGCTTGCGAGCGGCGCTTTCGACATTCGGCCGGCCGCGTTCACCACAACGTCCGCGCCCCCGAACGCATCCAGCACGGCTTGTCGAAACCGGTCGAGGGACCCGCGTGAGACCACGTCGGCGGCCACCCGCAGGCTGCGCCGTCCCATGCGCTCGATCTCATCGGCCACCTCGCCCACCAGGTCCGCGCGCCGTCCGGTTGCGGCCACATCGGCGCCGGCGGCGGCCAGTCCCAGCGCGATGGCGCGTCCCAGCCCGGAAGTCCCTCCGATCACCACGGCGGCACGGCCGTCGAGAGCAATATGACTCACGTGAGCACCCGAGAGAACTATACCGCGTCATAACAGCTCGTGAAAACAGGGTAGAACGGAGTTGACGGCACGCGAGCGTCTACGCTGTGGCCGCGATTTCGCTGGCAACCGTCGCCCTGATGGCTGCGAGGGCGGTGAATATTTTGTAGGATGTAGAGTTTCATGCCGAACAAGGAGGGCGCGCGGGATGAGCCGGCTGCGGGTACACGTCGAGGGAACGCGGCTGCACCGCGCCGGCAGGCGCATCCTGGCGCACTCCTTCGCGCTGGCGATCGCGCTGATTCTGATCGGGAGTGCGAGGATCGTATCGACCTACACGGTTTTCAGCCACACCATCGATGAGCCGGCGCACATCGCCTGCGGAATGGAGTGGCTCAGCAAGCACACCTATCAATATGAAGCGCAGCATCCGCCGCTCGCGCGCGTCATGACGGCAGCCTTTCTGTATGTGGCCGGCGAGCGAAGCAGGAATCGCCCGCTCATGAACCACGAAGGCGCGGCGATTCTATACACGAGCCATCACTACGACCGCAACCTGGCGCTGGCGCGGCTGGGTATTTTACCCTTCTTCTGGCTGGGATCGTTAGTTGTGTTCTGGTGGACGCGGCGGTATTTCGGGGAGCTTGCCGCGGTGATTGCGACGCTGCTGTTTACCTTTGAGCCATCCGTGCTCGCGCATAGCGCGCTTGCGACGACGGATATGGCGCTGACGGCGACGTTCGGCGCGGCGTTTCTGGCGATGCTGATCTGGATCGAGACACCGTCATGGAAATGGACTGTTATTGTGGGCGTCGCCCTGGCGGCGGCTGTGCTTTCGAAATTTTCGGTGCTGGCGTTCTTTCCGGCGTCGGCGGCGACGGCAGGCCTGGCTTACTGGATCGTCGCGCGCCCGGCGTGGCGCGATGTTCTAGGCTCCATTGCCGTGCGACTTCCCAAACTCGTCTGCGCCGTGCTGATCGCATGCTTCTTAATCTGGGCGGGATATC
>JASHWA010000556.1 GCA_030044325.1 Bryobacteraceae bacterium | reverse complement strand
GCACGGCGGTTTCGGCATCGAAACCCTCCAGGACCTGTGCCGCGCCTCCGCCATGGCCGGCCTGTCGCCCATCGTCCGCGTCGCCGACATGCAGTACGCGCTGGTCGCCCGCGCGCTCGATTGCGGAGCGCAGGGCGTCATCTTCCCCCGCGTCGAATCGCCGGAACTCCTCGCAAAAGCCGTGACCTGGACCCGCTTCCCGCCCCTCGGCATCCGCGGCTTCGGCCTTTCGGCCACCAACATCGAATGGGAGCGCGCGACCATCCCCCAGATGATCGAGCACTTCAATCAAAACACCCTGGTCGTCCTGCAAATCGAAACCGCGCTCGCTGTCGAGCGCCGCGAGGAGCTGCTCTCGGTTCCCGGAATCGACGTGGTGATGGTCGGCCCCGTCGATTTATCCATCTCGCTCGGCGTCCCCGGCGATTTCCAGCACCCCAAAATGGTCGAGGCGATGGAAAAAGTCCGCGACAGCGCCGTCGTGCACGGCGTCACGCCGGGAACCCAGACGCGCACCCTCGCTCTCGCCAAATTCTGGAAAGAACGCGGCATGATTTTCCTCGGTAGCGGCAGCGATACAGGATTTCTGTTCGAAAAAGGGTCTGAAGTAGTCGCCGCACTCAAGCATGAGTGAAGCCGCGGGGAAAACCCCTTTTTCCGCATCCTCACCTCGCGATGCAACGCCGCGTTACGCGAAAACGTCTAAAATAAGCTAGGGAGGGCTTATGAAGCTCGCCACGATCGGTTTGCTCGCGGCCGGAATGGTTTTTGCGCAGCGCGGTCCGGCGGTCGCCCACGGTGGCGGCGTCCTGTATCCCGGCAGCCGTGCGAGCCGCGGGTCCTTCGGCCGCGTTCTCGCGCCGGGACCCGTCGCGCATCCCACCCACGCCTACGGATACGTCGTCCCGATTCCGGTTTATTACGGCGCCGGCTATTACGGTTACGATCCATCCGTCCCGCTCGCCGCGCAATCCGCGCCGGCCTACGATTCCAATCCGGCCAATTACGCCGCGCCGGGCGATTCGCCGGTGGTCGTCATCAACCAGGCCTACGGAAATCCGCCCGACAATTCCCCCGATAATCCCTACGCCCAGCCGCCCGACCCCGGTTACCAAAGGTTCGGAACCGCGCCCATCCCGCCGCCCGATCCCGAGCCGACCATCTACCTGATCGCCATGCGCGACCATAGCATCGTCGCCGCCATCGGCTACTGGGTGCAGGGCGATACGCTCAACTACCTCACCCAGGACGGCAACCAGAACCAGGTTTCGCTCGCCCTGGTCGATCGCGACTTCTCCAAACAGCTAAACGACGACCGCCACGTGGATTTCCGCCTGCCCAAACAGAACTGATTGGCCGTGAATAAACGCTGATGAACGTGAATAAGATTCACGTTCACGTTCACGAAACGGCCAACTCATCCGCCTATTTTTTCGCTACCCTACAGCAGCCGGAAATTCACTTCGATGGTCGCGATCACCGGCACCGGCTCGCCGTTCTTCGTCCCCGGCGCGAACTTCCATTGGCTCACCGCCGCGACCGCCTTATCGTCGAGCTCCATCCCCAATGAGCGCACCACCTCGATATCATGAGCGATCCCGTCCTCGCCGATCACCACCGTTAAAACCACCGTGCCATGCAGTCCCGTCAACCGAGCTTCTTCCGAGTACTCCGGTTCGACTTTGGAGACAACGTGCGGCGCCGTGACGCCATCTCCGATCCGGAACGGCCCGTTGCTCGCCGGCGTGATACGGCGCGGGCGAGTGGTCGACGCGTACGCCTGTGCGGCCTGTTTATCGTAATCCGCCGCGTCCTCATCGCGCCCCTGCTTCTTCAGGAAATTCGCGTAAGTGGATAAAGCCACCGCGGCATCCAGCGAATTGGGTTTCGCCAGCGCGATCGCGCTCTTGTACAGCGCATCCGCCTCGTCGAAATTTTTCTGCCGCGCCCGCACATCCGCCAGCCACATCGTCGCCATCGCTGCTTGAGCCGGATCGGCCGTCTTGGCGCGCTCGAAATCGGTTGCTGCGCCGTCCAGATCCTTCTGCACCATGGCGATCTCGCCTAAACGGATCAGCGCCTTGGCGCCCTCCGGCTCGTTCGCCAGCAGTTCCGCCGCCTGCGAATACTGCGCCGAGGACGCAACCAGCCCGTGCTGCCGCATTTCGAGATCCGCCAGTTTCAGCAGGGCGACCCCGTACGCCTCGCTCGACGTCCCCGCATCCTCACCGATAATCTGCGCCGCCGCGTTGAGCAGCTTCAGAGCCACATCCAGCTTCTGCTGATCTTCGGCAGCCAATGCGATTTTGCTGAGCGTCCCTGCATCGTGCGCGGACATCGCTGCGCGAATCGTCGCCTCCACATCCGCCGGGATCGCCGGAGTGTCCTGTGCGCGCACCGCCGCGAGCGGCGCAATCGCCGCAATCGCGCACGCCGCCGTGATCCACATCGTCGCCCGCCGCACCGCGCCGCGCCTGCGCTCCGAATCGAGAATCGCCATAAGCCTGCCCTCCAGTTGCGAACGGCGCGCCATCGCCACGGCCGCGCCGGTAAACGCCGCGCCGTGCATCCCGCTGTGCATGGCGCGCGCGATTTCTAAAAGGTGCCGCGCATAATCGGACGCCGCCACGCCCGAAGCCAGCACCAGATCGTCCGCCGCGCGCTCGCGTTCCTTGATGAATTCGCGCCACGCGACCCACTCCATCGGATTCCACCAATACAGCGCGAGCGCCAGCCGCGCGATCGCCTGCGCCCCTACATCGCCCCGGCGGATGTGCGCCATTTCGTGCAGCAGCACCGCTCTGCGCCGTTCCTCGGACCACTCCGCCGCATCGCGCGGCAAAAACACCGCCGGCTTCCAGATTCCCGCCGCCATCGGCATCGAGCCCGGCTGCGATTCCCGCAACTCGACTTCCTCGCCCGGCAATCGCCGCGCGGCTCGCCGCATTCGCCAGATTGCGATGTAGCCGGCGAGCATCTGCGCAAGCGATACCAACGTGCCGATCGCCCACACCATCGCGAGAGCCGCGCTCCAGCCGACGCGCGCCGGCGCGGTCGAATGCGCGACCGGTTTCACCGCGACCGCCGCGCCGCCGTCCCCACTCGCCGCACGATCGGCCGCGCTCACTTGAAACGTCGCGGCGATCGCCGCGGGTGTGGAAACGCGCAGCGCCGGCGCCCAAATCGAAAGCAGCGGCAGTGCGATCACCGCGGCCGCCGCAGCGAGCCACACCAGATGCCGCGCCGCAGCCGGCCGCCCGCGCATCGCCACACTCGCAACCCAGGCGAACCCCAGGATCAGCGTGCTTTTCATCGCTAGAATCAGGAAAAATTGGGTCATATCAGCGCCCCTCTTTCTTGGCTTTCTCGATCATCTGCGCCATGCGATCGAGCTCCTCGCGCTTCAACCGCGCCGACGATACGTCCAGCAGCGCGGCCACCACCTGCTCCGGCGAATCGTTGAAAAACGTGTCCAGCACATGCTTCAGCGCCGAACGCTTCGCCCGTTCCCGCTTCACGGTCGGCAGATAGACGTACTTCAGGCCCTCTTCCTGGTGCGCGACGTGCCCTTTTTCCTCGAGCACGCGCAGCATCGCGCGCACCGCCGAATAGCTGGGCGCGTCCTCCATCCCCTCGCGCACCTCCGCCGCCGACCCCCGCCCGCGCTGGTACAGGATGTCCATGATCTGCCGCTCGCGCCGGCTCAAACCCGGGCGTTTTTCTTTCATGCTAAAAAACTAGCACATCGGCGCGGGCGTGTCAATCGCATTTTCTAACGGCCTGAATTCTACAGAAGACCGCGCCGCCGCGACCCAAGGGAGCGGTTCAAAGGCAACCCACCTTAAAACCGCTCCCTGCGGTAGCGGCTCGGGGCGGATGCTCTGCACCTGGACGCTGCTCCCTTGCGGTGCTGAGTCGGGCTGTGTTAAGCTCGGGCAATTTCCCCGGGGCGGAGCGGAATGCCGAACGCGACTGAATCCATGGCGTCATTGCGTCGGCTGGTCCCGCGTATTTTCGGCAAGTGGTTAGCGCTCGCTTGTGCCGGCGGCGCTTTGCTGAGCGGACAGACGGTTTTTTCCGGCGCCTTCAGCGCGTCTGGAACGATGATGGGCTGCACGTCGACGCCGCCGACGTGGACGGAAACAGGCACCATCATGGTCACGCTTACCCCGGCGTTCAGCTCGCTCCCGGCATCCGGAGGGTCAGTCTCGGGGAGCTTTACATTGTCCGGGATGAATTCGGGATGCACTACCTCGGCGGCCAGCGCGCAGGGTACCGTCACCGGATCGGTGAGCGCGAGCGGCGCAGTGATGCTCACGCTCCAGTCATCCGGCGGATGCCCGATTACTCTCCAGGGAACGGTCAGCGAGGTCTCCGGCGCGCTCCCGCAGGCTTGCTTCAGCAGCGATAAGCAACTTACGGCGAGTAGCGTCGATTTAACCAGCAGGAGCGCGGGGACGAGCGGTTCGGGAAGTTCGACATGTGTTCCGTTTCCATCCGGATTCATTCCGTTCACGTCGATCGACTACGTCACGGCGGCAGATTCCGCGGGCGATCATCTGGTGGTCGGCGCGCCGTCGCCGGGATTGCTCGAAGCGCTCGCGAATCTCCCGCTGCCGGCATTTACGAATCAGACGTTCTGCGACACGCAGGTTCAGCTCGCGCCGGGGCAGTATTATCCGAACGTTTATGTTCCGACAGCGGACGAATCGGGCGGAAATTTCGGCGCGTTCGCGGGATTGCTGGTCGATCCGGTGAGTAATCAGCCTTATCCGAACGGGATTATTCCATCGGGCGCGCTGGGTTCGGTGTTTGCGTGGAGAATCGGCGCAGCGCAAGCTTCGTTCGGACGCCCAAACTGGCAACTGACGGCATCGTTGGCTGGAGACGGCTCGGGTGGCTCAGTTGCCATGGCCCTTCTGCCGAACGGAAAAGTGCTCGTCGTGGGCTGGGTGTTCGGCGCCAGCGTCTTCGATCCCGCGACCGGCTCCTTCACAACGACGCCCGCGACGCTGTATACACACGGGAACGATGCCACCGCAACGCTCATGAGCAATGGGCAGGTGCTGATTGTAGGAGGCGCCCAAACGCCTTCTTCGGCGGAGTTATATGACCCCTCCGCGAACCAATTCATCAATACCGGCCAGCCTCTTTATCCGCACGGGGACAACGCCTCGGCTACTCTGCTCAACGATGGACGTGTCCTGATCGTTGGAGGCTTAGCGGGAGCAGGCCTTTTAGACTGCAGCACGCCCGTGGCAAGTTTCAATGCGCCGGCCGAGATCTACGACCCCAAGAGTGGAACTTTTTCGGCGGCAGGCGCAATGTTGTCGAAACGCAATGGCCACACCGCCACGTTGCTGTCCGATGGGCGGGTCTTGATCACTGGCGGCGAACCGACCTGGGGGGACTGCCCGGCTGACAACTCATTCGATTCTGCCGAGATCTTCGACCCTTCCTCGGGAACGTTCTCGTTCGCGGGAACCATGACGGAGCCTCGAGTCGGGCATTATGCGGTCCTGCTTCCGAATGGGAAGGTTCTGATCGGAGGGGGCTTCGCGCCCGACATGGGATCGGCCGAGCTCTTCGATCCGTCGGCCGGCCTGTTTACGGCCACCGGGCGGATGAGCAGCACGGCGCGAGCTTCAGCGCTTGGGACGCTGCTTTCGAGTGGCCAGGTTCTCGTCGCCGGCGGCAAAGACTCGTTCAGTCTCGCCACCAGCACAGCCGAGCTTTACGATCCAACCTCTGCCACCTTTTCCGTGACTGGAAGCATGACCATCGGCCGCGATGATTTCGCCGGGGTCTTATTGCAGGACGGCCGATTCTTCGTCTACGGGGGCGCAACTTCAGTTTGTTGCTCCTATGGCCTCTCCTCATCTGAGATCTACACGCCCACCGTCGAAGGGCTCGTCACTTCGCAAACCGGCCTCACCTTCCAATTCGCCCAGGGCAACTCGACCGCTCAATCGCAATCGGTCGCCGTGCTTTCGACTACCACGACCATTCCTTGGAATGCTTCCGCTTCCACTTACGAAGGCGGCAACTGGCTGAGCATTTCGACGAGCAGCGGGAACAGCGTTCCCGGCGCTGCGCCTACTACGCTCACTATTACTGCGAATCCGGCGGGGCTTAGCGCGCAGACTTACTATGGCTCGGTCATGCTCTCGCCGACCGATGGAGTGCATCCTCCGGTTACCGTCGCGATTGTTTTAAACATTGTTCCGGCGGGAACCTCCGCGCCTCCGGTCGTCTCGCCGAGCGGGATTGTGTTGACTGGGGCTCCCGGCTCGACGCTTGCGCCGCAGATGTTCACCATTTCGAATCTCACTTCACTGCCGATCAGCTTCACGGCGGCCGGATCGAACACGCCGCTGTTTTTTAGCGTCACTCCCACCTCGGCGACCATCCCGGCGGCGCAGAGCGTGACGGTGCAGATTAAGCCGAACATCACCGGGCTCACTGCCGGCGCGTATAAGGGGACGATTACGCTCACTTTCGGCGACGGCTCGACACAAATCGTGCAGTTGTTGCTGGTGCTTTCGCCGGGGGCGTCATCGAATACGTCCGTGCATCGGCTGGCGGCTTCGACGTGCACGCCGTCGAAACTTCTGCCGATT
>JASHWA010000555.1 GCA_030044325.1 Bryobacteraceae bacterium | reverse complement strand
TATCGGTCGTCGACGCGACCGGCCGCTTGATTTGCGCCGCAACGGCTTGGCAACAGTCATGTACTGCCGGACATCCAATGCACGCAGGCCCGCTCGGCGGCATACTAGTAAGCCCCTATCTGGCCGATCCCGTCCTCCATTGGAAGAGCACGTGGACTCCTTGCCTATGTTGTAAAGGGTAGTGGGGAGTTGGCAGTAGGGAGTGGGATGGGATGTTGTTGAGAATTCGGGAAATAGAGCAGTTTTTTTTCAGGAACCGGGGCCAGGATTCAGGATTCAGCGGGCCAGGGACCGGGCTTTGGCGGAATCATCGGCGCTGCCGGCTGCGTCGCCTGAGGCTTTTCGGGCGAGGGCGCGGTTTTGATAGGCGTTGACGTATTTCGGATTGAGGCGGATGGCTTCATCGAAATCGGCGAGGGCACGTTTGTAATCGTGGAGAAGGTAATAGGCGAAACCGCGGGCGTTGAGGGCGAGCGTGAAACCGGGTTGCGTGCGGATGGCCTGATCGAGCTGGGCGACCGCCTCGCGATACTTGCCCTGGTTCATCAGGTCGCGTCCGCGCTGGTTGTGTTCGGCGGCGGAGATGGGATCGGCGGGCTGGGGTGCGGGCGCGGGCTCCGGAATTTTTTCGGCAACCGGCGCGGGAGCGGGCGATGCAGGCGGTGCGGGCGGCGGCGCGACCGGGGCAGGCGCGGGGATGGCGGGCGGCGGCGGATTGAGCTTGGCTTCGGCTTTTTCGAGCACCTGACGCGCTTCGGTGAAATTCGGATTCAGACGGACGGCTTGCTCCAGATCGGGGACGGCTTTGGCGTACTGGCCGAGCAGAAAATAGGCGCTGCCGCGGCCGAACCAGGCTTCGGGCATTTTGGGGTCGAGCTCGATGGCGCGGGTGCGGTCGGCGAGACCCTTGTCGTGCATTCCGAGCTGGTGATAGGAGCCGCCGCGCGCGAGGTAGGCTTCGGCGGAATTCGGTTCGAGCTTCACCACGGCTTCGCGATCGGTGAGGGCGAGCTCATGGCGGCCCTGGGCGGCGTAGATGGCGGCGCGGGCGAGCAAAAGCTTGGGATCGTTGGGCGCGATGTTGATGGCGGAAGTGAAATCGGCGGCGGCTTTGACGAGGTCGCCCTGCTTGGCGTAGGCGGCGGCGCGGAGCGTGACCGCGCGCAGGTTATTGCGATCGAGACGCAGGGCGGTGTCGAAATCGGAGATGGCCAGATCGAATTCGCCGAGCTGGCCGTAGGCGAAGCCGCGATCGACGTAGGGAGCGGACGGATCGGGCTTGAGACGAATGGCCTGCTCGAAATCGTCGATGGCGTCGCGATAACGGCCGAGGGCGGTGAGGGCGAGGCCGCGTCCTTTCCACGGCTCGGGATCGTCGAGGCGGAGGCGGATGGCTTGGGAATAATCGTCGACGGCGAGGGCATGGGCCCCGAGCTTTTCGTGCGCGGCGGCGCGCTCGGCATAAAGATGTGAAGTGACGATGCCGAGATCGATGGCGTGGGTGAGATCGGCGATGGTTTTGGGATAGTCGCCGAGTTTTGCTTCGGCTTCGCCGCGGGACTGGAAAGCTTCGGCGTTTTGGGGATCGAGGGCGAGCGCGGCGGTGAGATCGGCTGCGGCCTTATCGGGGAATCCGAGAGTGAGCTGCGCTTTTCCGCGATGCAGGTAGGCACGGGCTGTTGGTTCGGCGGCGATAGATTGGGTGAACGCGTCGATGGCCTGGGCGAGGTCGTTGTCCTGTTCGTAGCGGACGCCCTGATCGAATTCGCGCTGGGCTTTATGCGGATCGGCGTGCTGGGCGAAGGCGGGCGCAATCAGCACCAAGACGAGTGCGAACGGCGAAGGCTTCATTCGACCGGCTCCTTTCGACGAATCGGTTCCGCGAACGCGGTTTCAGCCGGCAAGACCGGCTGTTCCGGAAACAGAATGACGGCCGGCAAGACCGGCTGTTCACAAAAAGTGTCGTCATGCTGGTGGGCGGCGGATCAGGCGGCGGCGGAGCGGAGAGGCGAAGGCGCGGATGGCCACTTCCAGATCCTCGACGCGCAACAGCCGGCACATTCCATAAAACGCGAGCAATCCGGCGGGCAAAGAGACGCACAGATCGGCAAGGCGCGCGAGCTGCGATTGGCCCAGCCATTTTTCCATTCCATGAGTGGTGAAAAAGACGACGGCGCCCATGGCGGCGGAAGCCGTGAGGACTTTCGCGACGCCGCGCAGAAGCTCGCGGCCGTGCACTCCGCCGATGCGCGCGCGCAGGAGCGCGAACAAGACGGTGAATCCGAACAGCGCGACTAAAGATGTCGAAAGCGCGAGGCCGGCCTGTCCGAATTTTTCGACGCGCACCATGGTGAACGCGGCGGCGTAGTTGATGCCGATGGAAATCAGGCTGACGACCATGGGCGTGCGCGCATCGCCGAGGGCGTAAAAGGCGGGGGTGAGAACTTTGAGCGCGGCGTAGCCGGCGAGGCCGATGGCGTAGCAGGACAGCGCGAGCGCGGTCTGCTGGGTATCGTAGACGTGGAATTTTCCGCCCTGATAAATCGCGCCGATGATGGATTTTCCGAGGACGACCAGGCCGACCGAGGAGGGGAGGGTGAGCAGAAAAACCATCCCCAGCGATTTTGAAAGGGTGCGGCGGAATTCCTCCATGTTGCCGGCCGAGGCGCTGCGCGAAATGGAGGGTAGCGTGGCGGAGGCCATCGCCACGCCGAACAATCCGAGGGGAAGCTGCATGAAACGGAAGGCGTAGCTCAGCCAGCTCACCGGGCCGTCGAAGCCGCGGACGGGATCGAAGATGGTGGAGGCGAAATTGGTGTTGACCATCACGTTGATCTGCGTGGCGGCGCTGCCGAGAATGGCGGGGAGCATCAGGGCCAGGATGCGCACCAGGCCGGGGTCGTGCCAGTCGAGCATGGGGCGGAAGCGGAATCCGAGGCGGCGAAGGCTGGGTATCTGCCACGCCAGTTGCAAGGCGCCGCCGAGAACCACGCCGACGGCCATCCCTTCGATGTGCGTCAGGTGCAGGGAGGGTCCGAGAAAATAGCCGATGAAGATTCCGAATCCGACCGAGCCGATGTTGAAAAACGTGGAAGCCAGGGCGGGGACGGCGAAGCGGTTGCAGGCGTTGAGCACGCCCATGGCCTGTGCGGCCAGGGCGACCAGCAGCAGGAACGGGAACATAATGCGCGTCATGCGCACGGCGAGATCGAATTTTCCGGGAACCTCGGTGTAACCGGGCGCGAGCAGGTGCACGAGGACGGGGGCGAAGACGATTCCCAGGGCGCAGAAAGCGCCGACCACGATGATGATCGCGCTCGAGACCAGGTTCGCAAGGCGGGCGGCTTCTTCCCGGGTGCGGGTCGAAAGGTACTCGGTGAAGATGGGGACAAAGGCGCTGGAGAGCGCGCCTTCGGCGAACAGATCGCGGGTGAGATTGGGGATGCGGAAGCCGAGCATGAAGGCGTCGTAGATAAGGCCGGCTCCGAACAGGCGCGCCATGACGCTTTCGCGCAGCAGGCCGGTGACGCGGCTCATGGCGACGGCGATGGAGACGACGCCGGCCGAGCGCACCACGCGCTCGTGATGCTCGCCGGCGGCGCTACTGGCCGTATTGTTCAAAGAAGTGGGCAATGGTCATGATCCCGGCGTAATAATTCGACAGTTTGTATTTTTCGTTGGGCGAATGCAAGCCATCGTCGGGAAGGCCGAATCCCATGAGGATGGTGGGGATTTTGAGGTGCGTGGCGAAATCGCCGACGATGGGGATGGAGCCGCCGCTGCGGATGAAAACGGTTTCGCGGCCGAGGATATCGCGGAAGGCGCGCGCGGCGATTTCGATGGCGGGATGGCCGGGATTGACGCTGATGGCGGGGCCGGCGCTGAGGACGCGGACTTCGGTCTCGATTCCTTTGGGCGTGTTTTCCCGGACGAATTTCTTGTATGCGGCGATGATTTTCTCGGGATCCTGATGGGGGACCAGGCGCATGCTGACTTTCGCGACGGCGCGGGCGGGGATGACGGTTTTGGCGCCGGCCGCAGTGAATCCTCCGGCGATGCCGTGGACTTCGAGGGTGGGGCGCGCCCAGACGCGT